>NZ_AQGU01000027.1:0-300000 GCF_014905615.1 Pseudoalteromonas aliena SW19 | reverse complement strand
CCGAAATACCGTCACTTGAATATTCAACATCAGAAAAATAAACGTACTGAGCATTTTTTGGGATTAAGTTTTTACGGCCATAACAAATAAGATTATTAAAATCGTATTTTTCAAGCCATTGCTCAGCTTGAGAATCATCTTGATTAAGCACTACAACCTGAGGTTCAAAATCACGAAATAGCATTAATTTCGCATCACCATAACTTGCCATATCACCATGGTAATCTAAGTGATCCCGCGAGAGGTTAGTAAACACAGCCGCTTTAAAATGGCACTGTGCAACACGCTGCTGTACCAGCCCATGAGACGATACTTCCATTGCCACCAGCTTTTTATGCTGCAAATTTAAATCGCTAAAAATATGCTGTAAATCAACTGTTGAAGGCGTGGTATTTATCAGTGGAATTAAGTTATCAGGATGACCATAACCTAAAGTACCTATAATAGCGGACTCAGTACTACAAAATTGCGCTAAGTGGGCAATCATTGCTGTGGTGGTCGATTTACCATTTGTACCTGTTACGCCTATCAAATCAAGTGATTGACTAGGCTGTTCATAAAAACGGCTTGCTAGTTCTGGAAGTTTTTTATCAAGCTCCGACACCAAATACAGTGGTTCAAAGCCTATTTCAAATTCACATAATCTGTCAGCAATAATAGCTGTTGCGCCATTTTCAATTGCTTTAGCAATAAATTGTCCGCCATCAAGTGAATGGCCTTTAATAGCAACAAATACATCACCTGCCGTTACCTCACGACTATCAATGCGTAAGTGTTTTACCAACTGCGAAGGCGCATCAATATCTATGTATTTTAAAATTTCTTTTAAATCACGCATCGTTATCTTTACCTTTTACGTACGCAACCTCGTCCTTGTCTGGTGCAACGTTCAATATTCTTAATGCGTTAGAGATGATTTCTGCAAATGCAGGGCCAGCAATGGCACCTCCATAGTACACATCACCACCTGGTTCATTAATCATAACTACCACAGCCAAACGCGGATCACTTGCAGGTGCAATACCAGCAAAATAACCTACATATTCATCACCATACCCACCTGCAACGGCTTTTTTAGAAGTCCCCGTTTTGCCAGCGGCACGGTAACCATCAACCTTAATTTTGTGCGCAGTACCACCTTCTTCAAACACACTTTCCATCATGCTAACGACGGCTTCTACGTCTTTTTGCTTAAAAACACGATCACCTTCTGGAATATTATCTTGCTTTAAAATCGTCAATGGCCGATTAACGCCACCAGCACCCAACATGGTATAAAAACGCGCCATTTGTGCAGTACTTACTGAAATGGCATAGCCAAACGATAAAGTGGCAATCTCAAAATCTGACCAACGACGATTTGGATAAAATAAACCACTGCTTTCACCTACCATGCCAGTGCCGGTATCACTACCAAACCCTACTTTTTCATATAAACCCACGAGGTAGTCTTTAGGCACTAGTTGCGTGATTTTAGCCACCCCCATATTTGAAGAGTATTTTAAAATTTCACGTAATGTCATTTCGCCATGGTTGCGAGTATCTTTAACTAAACTCCCTCCCAAACGCATCCAACCCGGATACGTATTAACTTTATCATCAGCCTGAATTGCGCCGTAGTCTAGCCCAGCCAAAATGGCTAGAGGCTTAACGGTTGAGCCTGGTTCAAACAAATCGGTAATTGCGCGGTTGCGGCGTTTATGTGGAGCAGCGTCAGTTAAATTATTTGGGTTAAATGAGGGACTATTTACCATTGCCAGTACTTCACCGGTTTTGACATCAACTACCATCGCCGAGCCCGACGTTGCTTTATAAGTTAATACCGCTGATTTTACTGCTTTATAAGCAATACCTTGAATACGTTGATCAATACTAAGCGCAATGCTATCTGGCTCTACGCGTTCGCGTTCATCCAATACTTCAACTTCGCGCCCCTGTGCATCTTTACGAATAGTACGGCGGCCTTCTTCACCTGTTAATGCGTTTTCGTAAAGTTTTTCAATGCCTTCAATCCCTTTCCCGTCAATATTGGTAAAACCAATAACATGCGCGCTAACCTCTCCCGCAGGATAGTAACGTTTAGATTCATCTAATAAATGAATGCCAGGAAGGCGTAAATCGCCAATGTAATTAGCAACGGCAGGAGTAACTTGGCGCTTGAGGTAAACAAATCGACGAGTCGGATCATCTAAAAGTCGTGTGTTTATTTTTTTAGGGTCAATACGTAAAACATCAGCGAGTTCACGCCAACGTATATCGTTTTTGTAATATAGTGCGGTGCGTTTATTAAGCTCTGCGGTATTATCTATTAGTGATTGTTGATCTTCACCACTTTTACGCGCTTGTTTAACAACTTTAGCGACGAGTGATTTATGAAGTGCCTTAGGATCAGCATAAACACTAACTACCGGTACGCTTACAGCGAGTTCTTTGCCATTGCGGTCAAAAATCATTCCGCGCTGCACATGTAGTTTTTCAACACGTACGGTGCGTTTGTCACTTTCAGAACGCGCTTTATCAGGTTCAATGACTTGTAAATAAGCAGCGCGAGATACCAAGGTTACAAACACCATAAACACAACAGCGCACACTAGCATGAAACGCCATGTAATTAAGTTATTTGCTGGTTTTTTTCCTCGCGTTCTCATTGTAATATTATTACCTGTTCATCTTGGCTTGTCGGCCGTTTCATTTTTAACTGCGATATAGCAACTTCTTCAATACGCGCATGCTGCGAATAAAACTCTTCTTCAACCAGTAAGTAACGCCACTCCAAGTCAAGCTCATCACGCTCTTGCAATAGCATATCTTGTTTAATTAGCTCACCACGTGAAAGGTGGGTTATTTGTACAACAGTAAAACAAGAAGCGAATATCACAACCAACAAAGCCGAGGTAAGCGCATTCGCTCCTAGACCTTTAACTATTTCAAAAAATAAGTTGGGTGGTTGACGATGATTCGCTTTTTTACTCATCCCAATCTCTGTGCAATCCTAAGTACTGAACTACGAGAGCGTGGATTTCGCTGAACTTCTGCAGCACTTGGTTTAATAGCTTTACCCACTGCTTTTAACGTCAGATTTTTATTTATTTGAGCGTCAGTTAAAGGCAGACCTCTGGGTAACACTTCTCCCCTACTCTGTTTTCTAATAAACTGTTTAACAATACGGTCTTCTAATGAATGAAACGAAATAACCACTAAACGCCCACCAGGCTTAAGCACGTTAACAGCAGACTGCAGCGCAGTTTGAATTTCTTCTAGTTCGCTATTTATGTAAATACGAATTGCTTGAAAAGTACGGGTCGCGGGGTGCTTAAACTTATCTTTTACCGGCACTGCTTCATCAACTAAATCAGCAAGCTGCTTAGTTGTAGTAATTGGCGTGTGCTCTCTGATCTCAAGAATTTTATGAGCAATACGTTTACCAAACTTTTCCTCACCCAGTTTTTTAATTACATGGGTAATATCATCTAATTCAGCCTCAGCTAACCACTGTGCTGCACTTCGCCCAGTTGTAGGGTCCATTCGCATATCAAGCGGGCCGTCTTTCATAAAACTAAAACCACGCTCAGCGTCATCAAGTTGTGGCGACGACACACCTATATCCAATAAAATGCCATCGACTTTACCAATGAGATCGTTTTGCTCTGCTACTTCGTAAAGTTTAGAGAAGCGACTATGAGCAATTGCAAAACGAGAGTCATCTGCAAACTTTTCAGCAGACTGTATTGCTTGTGGATCTTGATCGATTGCTTGCAAACGACCTTCATCACCAAGGCGAGCTAATATTTGCCCTGAATGACCGCCACGTCCAAATGTACCATCCATGTATATACCGTCTGGCTTAATTGCAAGGGCATCGATAGTCTCATCCATCAAAACGGATACATGTTCAAATTGCGCTGTCATTAGCTATTGTTTGCCTTTTTTTGTGCTATCAGAGTGTGAAATTATCTAAATCTAAGTTGGGCTCAAAATCACCAAGCCTTTCAAGCTCAGTATCTTGGCGCATCTGTTCGTGCCAACGCGCTTCATCCCAAATTTCAAATTTATTCATCAAACCAACTAGCATGATTTTTTTGCCAAGCTCTGCATGTGCACGCAATGAAGGCGCTAACAAAATTCGACCATTTTTATCGAGTTGATACTCAGTGGCGTTCCCGAGCAACATACGTTGCATGCGACGGGCTCGTGGGTTCATATTCGAAACTTTTGCTAAGCGACACTCTATTTCGAGCCACTCAGCCAGTGGATATAACCATAAACACGGCTCATTTAATGCGACGGTACAAATAACCGTTCCCTGATCTTCAGACAATAAAGGTTCTCGGTACTTAGTTGGTACCGCAAAACGCCCCTTGTCATCCAAACTCAGTGAACTTGCGCCACGAAACATAAAAAGCCTACTTTGAGTTATTTAAAGCAACTATAAATCACTTTGATCCAATTTGATCCACTAAAAACCACTTTTCTCCACAGTGCTCCAGTTTAGGGCTTGACAAGGCTTTTTGTCAAGTAAGCAGGCTCGCTTTAACAAGTCTCAAAGCTAGAAAAAATAAGGGTTCAAGCAAAGCGATTGAATTGTGTGGAAAAAAGTGGAGTCATCGTATAAAAAAAACTTTATTGGCTTTAAGTAACCTACTTTTGACAAACTACACTTACTGAATAAACAGTGAATATTCACTGTTTATTTAATCCTTTTGTATTGCTTTGTAAAATTTACTCAAATGGGGAGTAAGAGTTACTGTTTATTTTTAATAAAAAATATCGAAAAACACTCACAAACATTAAAAAACCTTAAAATTCAATGACTTTAAATAAATATAAAGTTTGGTTTAATCATTGCATCATCCAAATCACTATTTAAATACTTTAACTTATTAAGGATTGATTATGGCTACTGCAACAAATACGAAAGCAAACACAACTTCAGATATTAAGCCCGACGTTAAATCATCAAATACAGAAGCGCCTCTTACAGAAAAAGCGGCATCTGCTGCACATGATGCGGTAGATGCCCTTTCTAGCAAAGCGGCAACAGCTGAAAGCAATGTTCGCAAAGGCGCTTCTAGTTCAGCTGAAGCACTCAGTGAAAAGCAACTTTTAGCACGTGAAAAACTAAGTGAGTGCACAGCTAAAACACGTGCTTTTGCAGCTGAAAATCCATTAGCAACAGCAGGTATTGCTTTTGCTGCGGGCATGTTAATTACATCATTATTTCGTCGTAAGTAACCTGTTATGAATAACCCACAAACAATCGCTGCCAAGGATGGTAATGAACAAAACCAAACTACTGAGCAACCGTGCCAAAAGGACGATTGGCAAGATCATATTGCAAAGCTTTTAGCATATTCAAAGCAGCTCAAGGATGATTACCAGACTCAAGGAGAGATCACCCATCAGCTTGCCAAAGCTGAATGGCGGTTATCGCTTAGATCGCTTGCATTGATCACGATATTTTTAGGATGCTTTGCCAGTGGTTTGGTTTTGTTGTGGGCGGGGATTTTAGGTGCTGTTGGGTTTGCTATGTTCGATCTATTTGGATCGGTATGGCTTGGTATTGCAGCAGCAACTTTACTGCAAATAGCATGTTTAGCATGGCTTTGGAAAAACACCGTTTATCTGAGCAATAAAATTGGCTTTAGTAAAACATTTAAAAGCTTAAAGCAGCTATTTAGTTTGTAAGGAAATTAATATGTTAGTTAATTATTTAATTAAAGAACCGAACAAGAACGTTCAAGCTTTAAGTGAAAAGATGGATATGCAAAATGAATTAAAACGCCAGCACCATGCGGCATTTCAATACAGATTAAAGCGTCTAGCTGCAACTAAGGTAGGTATAACCAGTGCCTTTTTAGCTGGTGCCGCCGTACAAGCAGGCAAAAGCGAAACAAGCTTAGTAAGAAAATACGGTTGGCTCGTAAGGTTATTAGCTTAAAGCCAATTAACTTTGCCGCGATCTGATCAAAGGTAGTCAAGTGCTTTTTGCTAAACAAGATTGTACATTTAAAACTACAATGTTACTCGACATGACAAAACCAATGACTGCTTCCATCACCTTTTAGTATAAATCCCTAACATGCCCAGAAAATACTGAATTTATCACTATAATAAAACCACTTTTTAATTCAATTCGCTTAATTAAATGAGCTTTTCAACCCCTCGTATAAATACTTGAGAAGTCCATTACGCAACTTTTTCATCTATGATTTAAATCCAACAACAATAGAAATATTGATCACCACATTTGCAAGAAGTGATCTATGCAGCGCTATAATAAACAGCGCTGGCATGGCTAACATTTGTAAAAAAGAGATTAACAGTTAGCAGAGCTAATAATTCAACTTTTTAGAATTAAAATCCAGCATAGTTGCTATTTATACATTAAGGATAATACGTTATGTTTATAAAACCTCCAAAAAAAACAGTAAGCATTTAAAAATAAACAATTTTTCTGCAAAACCCTATATTTAACATGGTTATTTTTTCTTTATTTGACTACAATAATCGCTCAGGGAAATAAATTACAGGGAACAGATTATTTTTACTTCATCACTTAAAAGCCAGCTCTATCGATTATTAATTTTGCTTAGCATACCGGGCGCTGCTGTAACGCTATTTACACTGTGTATTGAGCGTGGTGCTGCAATAGAAAAAAGTGAAGAAAAAGTAATTAACATAGCAAAGCATTTAACTCACCATCAAAAACAGATGGTCAGTGATGTTAAAAAACTAACTTTGTTTTTAGCTAAAAAAGTTTCAAATCATCAAGCTCTTCCAACCACTTGCCCAGCTTACTTCACTGATATTAAGGCGCTTTATACTAATGTGGCCAATATAGGCATTGTCGACAAAAACGGTGATGTAATGTGCGTTACCAACGGATATAGTAAAAATATTAATATAAGCGACCGCCCATACTTTAAAAATGCTATTTCAAAGAAAAGTTTTTCAATCGGATATTTTCAATACGATAGAAGCATTCAAGCACAAAGCGTTAATTTCGCTTACCCAATTATCGATGAGAATGGTCAGCTTATCGGTGCACTTGTTACCGTTATTGCGCTAAATTGGTGGAGTCTTGAATTAAATCAAGCCAGCTTTCCAGATGGAGCAAATGCGGTTATTGCTGATTCAAATGGCTTAATTCTTGCCAATTACCCTAATTCACTAAATCAGCTAGGCAAAAAGATTACTAACAAAAATTTACTCCACGATGATAAATTAAATGCCGTATTTAAAGATAAAAACGGGGTTAACCAAATATTTCATCGTTCTATTTTATATAAAGACATTAATAACAATAATTTAGATATTTATATAACGCTTCCTATTGATGACTTTATAGATCAAGTTAATCTTAACTTTATAAAAACTATTTTGGCTTTCCTAGCTACCATCACCCTGTTAACTTTTTTAGCGCGAAGAGTAATTAAATCAAGCATATTCAATCCTCTTAAAGATTTATCAAAAGCCACTGATCAGCTAGCCAGTGGCAGCATGCCCGACAGTAACGCAAAGCCTAACAGTCCTGAGTTATATGCTTTGTATAAACGCTTCGAAGTTATGGCAGCAACTCGATTAACAGCAGAAGCAAGATTAAAAAACAAACACGATGAACTCACCAGCTTGCTAAATGCCTTGCCTGACGGTTACCTGAAATTAAATAGTGATGGAGAGCTGCTCAATGTTGGTGGCCATATAAGCCCACTATTACTTACAAAATCAACCGCGCCAATGAACTTATCCTGCTTATTACCAAAAGCGAATGCACAGTTACTTTTGTCTTATTTATCCAAATCAAAAAAACAAGTGACTCTTGAATTTAAACTCGATGAAGGTACTGATGATTACTTTTTCGAAGCGCGTATTAATGCTCTTAACAAAGAAAACGAATACATACTCGTGCTGCGAGATATTAGTCAGAAAAAACAAGATGAAAAAGCACTGCATTTAGCGTCATTGGTTTACAGTAACAGCAGTGAAGGCATGGCAATAACTGACGCTGATGGCATAATTTATGATGTTAATCCTGCATTTTGTAAAGCCACGTTATACAGTAAAGAAGAAGTTATTGGTAAAACAACGCATATTTTATCATCCGGTAAACATCCAAAAGAATTTTATCAAAAAATGTGGTCAGAACTTCAAGCCACCGGCCGTTGGCAAGGCGAAGTTATAAACCGTAGAAAAAATGGCGAACTTTATACTGAATGGTTATTAATCGATACCGTATACGACGATAACCACACGCCTATTCGTCGTGTCGCTATTTTTACTGACTTAACAGAAAAAATTAAAGCGAATAACACAATTTGGCGACAAGCACATTTTGATCACCTTACCGACTTACCCAATCGTTTAGAACTAAAAGAACGCTTAAACCAGCGTTTTTCAGATTTAACCAGCGAAGATAATCAACTTGTTGTTATGTTGTTAGATATCGATCACTTTAAAGACATTAACGACACATTGGGCCATCATTACGGCGATCACTTACTTAAGCAAGTGTCGAAACGCATAGTGCAATCTGCAAAAAATGCAGAGTTTGTAGCAAGAATTGGTGGCGATGAGTTTGTTATTGTATTTAATAAAATCAAAAGTAATCGCCATATAAACCAAATTGCGAGTAATATTTTACTTAGCCTATCAACAGTATTAAATGTCGAAAAAGAAGAGTTATTTATCAGTGCAAGTATAGGTATTGCTTGCGCACCTTCGGATGGTGAAAATACTGAGCAATTATTAAAAGCCGCCGATCAGGCGATGTATAAAGCAAAAAGTAATGGCCGAAATGGCTTTGAATTTTTCTCTGCGGATATGCGCGAACAAGCTCAAGCACGTATGCAATTATTAAAAGATTTACGAAGCGCAATAGAACTCAAACAATTCGAGCTATTTTACCAACCTATTGTTAATTTAAGTGACTTGCACATCCACAAAGCCGAAGGATTAATTCGTTGGCAACATCCAGAAAAAGGCTTAATAAGCCCTATTGCATTCATTCCGCTAGCTGAAGAAACCAGGCAAATAAACGCACTTGGTCAGTTTGTGTTTGGCCAAGCCTTAGAAACACTCAATGACATTAAAAAATTAACCAGTAGTGAATTTCAAATAAGCGTTAACGTGTCGCCAGTGCAGCTTTCTACACTCGATAGCGGCATAGATGATTGGCCTAACATGTTAAAAGCAGCAAAACTCCCTGCTTCTTCTATTGTGGCCGAAATCACAGAAGGTTTGATGGTTAACCCCGAAGCGTTAACACAAACACGTCTTAAAACCTTGGTTCAGTCGGGTATGCAATTAGCACTGGATGATTTTGGCACTGGTTACTCTTCACTTGCTTATTTACAAGAAATGGACACCGACTACCTTAAAATAGATAAGCGTTTTGTTGATAATATTACGCAAGGAAGCCAAGAGCTTGCCCTTTGTGAAGCTATTATCGTAATGGCGCACCAATTGGGATTAAAGGTTATTGCTGAAGGTATTGAAACAGAATTACAAATGCAATTACTGCTCGCTGCAGGATGTGATTACGGACAAGGGTACTTATTCTCCAAGCCACTAAATAAAAGTCGCTTTATGGCACTTTTAGCAGATAAAAAGATGATCATTTCTATCTAAGATTAAATAACGCCACAAGTGCAATAAAAGCAAGTTCTTCACGGTCAAGTTACTCAATCGATAAAAGCAGTAATAGGATTGAAACATGGCAAAGGCAACGTTAGAGCAATGGAGAATGTTTAAAGCCGTTGTTGAGTGTGGCGGATTTGCAGGTGCAAGTGCCGCAGTGCATAAGAGTCAATCAACAGTACATCATGCTGTGCAAAAGTTAGAAGCGGCTCTGCAAATAAAGTTACTTGAGGTGAAAGGTCGAAAAGCATTTTTAACCGACAGCGGTAAGCTTATTTTACGCAGGGCTGAATTTTTAATACAAGAAGCAAGTAACATAGAGTCAGTTGCCACTTCGCTCAGCAAAGGTATAGAAAACACCTTAAAAATAGCCGTTGATGAAGCACTCCCCCAAGCTGTTTTATATCAAGCTCTTGTTAAAACGAGTGAACTCTACCCATTACTAAAAATCGATTTAATCGAAAACGTACCTACTAGTACGAATGAGCTTTTAAACAATGCAGTTGTTGATTTAGCTATTTCATCTATTCCTACATTTGGTATTAGCTGCGATAAGCTGTGCGATATAGAATTTATTGCCGTAGCTCATAAAGAACATGTTTTGCATCAGCATTCTGAACAATTAAGCTTTCGCGATTTAAAATCACATCGACAAATCATAGTGCGCGATTTAATAACTCACACACGCTACAACGAAGATTGTAGTAGTACAGAACGCTTAGATTTAGATATGTACTGGACTGTGAGCCATTTACGTGACGCTATTGATATGGTGAGTCAAAACTTAGGTTTTGCGTGGCTACCAATAACGCATATATCTTACCTTATTGATAATAGAACATTAAAAACGCTTAATTTGGCACAAGGCGCAACCCGGGCTTTGCGCTTATATTTAACGTGTGACGACACCGATAGACTTGGGCCCGCAGCACAAGAATTTAAAGAACAGCTAAAACTAATTATTAACAAAACCTAAGTAACCAGCTTAAAGTTAAAATTACGCCCCCTAAACATCTAAATTATCGGCAACATATGCGCCTCTCTCGCCTCGCTTTTTAGCAGGCCCCACGGTGCTATCCTTCGCCGTTTGCTGCTCTGTTGCCGCATTTATAACCGCGCCTAACGTGACGATGTATGCACTGATATACAGCCACATAAGCATAATCACTACACCACCTAAAGAGCCATAGGTTTCGTTATAACTCGCAAAGCGCGACACATAAAATGAAAAGCCAATGGAGGCTGCAATCCAAAGCACAGTTGCAATAGACGACCCCATCGTGATCCAACGCCACTTAGCCGCCTTACGATGCGGTGCATAGCGGTATAACAACACCAATGCAAAGTTAAATGTAAATGCAAGTAATGGCCAAGAAATAAACTTAATTAATAAATCAATACTCTCTTTTAAGCCCACCAAATTAAGGACAATAGGTAAAATACCTATGATCACAAGTGCAAAAATGGCGACAACAATCGCCCCAACCGAAAAAATAAATCGCATTAACAATGCTTTAAAAAAAGATCGCTTTTCATATTCGTGATAACTAATATTACACGCAGTAATTAATGCTTGGCTCCCCTTTGAACTACTCCAAATCGTTAATACTAATGTCCCAAAAGCACTTAAGCTCAAGCTTGTGTGAGAGCTTTTTGCAAGATTAGATACCTGCGATAAAATAAGCTCTCGTGTGCTTTGGGGTAGCAAAGTAACAAATTGGCTTAAATGCTCGCTAATATCAGTGGGTGATGCAAAATAAGCATAAACCGACACTACAGCCGCAATAGCAGGAAAAATTGCCAGCAAGGCATAAAAAGCCACACCAGCAGCTACCAACGATAAATTATCTTGACTTGTTTTTTTAAAGATACGCTTTGCAATATCCCACCATCCCAAAATAGGAATGTGCGCTGGTTGCTTTGCTTGTTGACCCCGTTTAGCCTCACTCATCCTAAGCTCCTGTATTTGTAATACATTGATACAGCAAAATACTTGCCAAAACAAAATAGTGATTGGTATTAAACTTGCTACTATGTAGTTTATAAAGGACTCAAACATAGACAGGCAGCCATGCACAGCATTTTACCAAGCAACATAACACTCACTAATACGCTACCTGCGGCAGAAGCAATTAAAGTAAGCACACTATCGTGGCAGTTTTTTTATGACCAAGGTATGCAATTACTTCACACCGCAGCGCAATTATTACCCACTTTGCTATTAGGTGTTATTTTACTCGTTATAAGCTATTTAATTGCGGGGCCACTGTCGCGATTACTTATAAAACCCATTAACTTTATAACCGACAGTAAACTGGTTGTATTAGTGGCTAGGCGTGGTATTAGCACCCTGATTATTTTATTAGGCCTGTACTTATTTTTACGCTTAGCGGGGCTTACCGAATTTGCAGTGGCGATAATGAGTGGCACTGGATTAATCGGCCTTATTTTAGGTTTTGCCTTTAGAGACATAGCTGAAAACTTTATTGCCAGTTTACTTTTAAGCGTGCAACGCCCTTTTAAAATTGATGATGTAATAGAAGTAGACGGCAGATTGGGTGTTGTTAAAAAAGTAACAGCGCGTGCAACAACACTCGTTGATTACGATGGTAACCATATTCAAATACCGAATGCGACAGTGTACAAAAATACCATTAAAAACCTGACCGCTAATCCAAAAATGCGCGGAAAAGTAGAAATAGGTATTGGTTACGATAACGATATACGCAGTACACAAACTCTCGCCCTAGATATTGCCAATCAACAAGTTGCAGTACTGAGCGATCCACCTGCGCAAGTACTAATAAAAAACTTAGGCTCATCAACCATTAACTTTATTTTGTACTTTTGGGTTAATGGAGAGCAGCACAGTCCACTAAAAGTCAGCTCCCAACTAATGCGCGAATTAGTTAATGAGTTTACAAAACAAAATATTAGTATGCCTGATGATGCCCGCGAACGAATTTTACTTAATTCGCCTAATACTGAACTTGATAGTTCAGAGCAGCCACAATCGTATAGTGAAACCAAAAACACCGAAACACATGAGCAAACCCAGACACTTAATGATGTAAGCAGTGATACCGACGAAATTAGAGAGCAAGCCGATCAGTCACGCGATCCTGAGCAAGGGAAAAATATTATTTAAGAAAGGTAAATTGTATTGACCACACAGCAATAAACTACAAATCTTGACCTTTGATATGTGAAGTCAAGATTTGACCCTCGGGATCTTTTGTATCAACCAAACTTACTTGACGCTTTATTGCGATTGCCATAAGACACCCTGCTTGTTTTTTGCACTGATGAAAGCCTAGTACTTAGTTCGCCAAACTGCAAAAATTAGGGTGGGTGTCTAGTTTATTCTGTTTTTCTTACCCGAATACATTAGACCTGTCCAACTCTTCTTCTCAACGCCCATTTCTGTTGGGTGGAATTTAGGGGTATAGCTAAAGCCTGATGCTTGTAAAGCAAAATCCGTAACACCATAAATAGCTGCTGGAATTGTGCCTACACCAGTTAATGATGCTAACGCAAAGGAAAAATTAGAGTGGGTGTCTAGTTTATTCTGTTGCCAAAAGCATCGGCTAGCATTTTAGGCTAACCGAAAGTTGCTCACTTAATTAATTTTTACTTAGATTTTATTTTAGGTTTAGACAGGCCTGCTCGAATACAAAATAAAAAATCAGCAATATAGTTAAATGAAAACGCATAACCAAAGGCTACGGTACCAAGAATCAAAATTATAGTTTCAAATAGTGCTCCGCTTCCGCTTGCTTGCATTATCACAGCTAAAGAAGCTGCTACCGCTGAACATGTACCGCCTCTCCGAAGAGTACTTTGGAATGTATCTCCTTTTTTTTTCTTGAAGCCAAAAAACAAAAGAACAGGGTTATCATCTGAAACATCTCTTTGCCAAATGGCTGAATTAAATGAAAAAGAGGAAACTATAAATCTCCCATTTTGTATCCCCATTCTATAATTTGATTTTGGTTCTAATACTCTGACTAGAAGTCCACAAAGGCACATACCCGATATCAAAAATATTATAATTGAAAGCCCGAGCTCACCTCCACTAAACACATTCCATAGATATATTATAATTGATGTTAAATAGGCTAAATATGCTATTGATAGCAGACATTGCCAAAACAAAAAAATAAAAGATAACTTAGACTTCCTTTTGAAGTACAACCCTCCTGATATAAATAAAAACAGCATGAATAAGAATATACTTCCGTAAAATTGTAAGTTTTCCACATCGAAGTATGGGCGAAACAATATAGTCCCGCCTATTACTAAACTAACGATGAAGACACCCCCAAAGTTAATTAATTCACTATTATCTGATCTACTGAGCATCATTCACCTTGAAGGGACTTTACCAGCCCCAATTTTCAACACCGTATCCGATAAACGAATCAAGTCCACTTCGAATACCTTTTGCTAACTAAACTTGACACCCACTCTAATTTAACAAGCAAAGCTGTGTCTAGATTTACTTTTTTAGGTCAATAATTAATGTTTTACGACTACGTTAATTTTATTTCATCCAGAACGCAATTAAACTTGACACCCACTCTAATTTAACAAGCAAAGCTGTGTCTAAATTTACTTTTTTAGGTCAATAATTAATGTTTTACGACTACGTTAATTTTATTTCATCCAGAAAATCAGCAATTATTACTCTTAAACCTGAATTACACGCAAACGCAATTAAACTTGACACCCACTCTAATTTAACAAGCAAAGCTGTGTCTAAATTTACTTTTTTAGGTCAATAATTAATGTTTTACGACTACGTTAATTTTATTTCATCCAGAAAATCAGCAATTATTACTCTTAAACCTGAATTACACGCACGAAAATGACTGCATGATGCAGTTTTAACTTTTCTACTGAGTAATTTAAGGTTTATGCTAATAGCTTTTCACAATTACTTATATTAGCTCGCCGTTTTCTGCTTAAGTTTTCACAATAACTTGCTTGTGAGGTCGGCCTGCCTACTGCGCCGTGAAATACGCGTGTAAATTGTGTGGTGAGTTTTAACCAGTTTTCAGAGGAAATATTGACTCTTTCGAGTAAGGGTAAGTGTGTACTTTCAATATACCCTCGTTTGTCCTCTCGTATACAACGCCCTGTTAACTCAACAAGTTCAAGGTACGATTTAAGCTCAAACGGTAGTCCTTTTGGCATGATTTGACGTGGCATGCCTGCAAAGCGGAGCAATTTTTTCGGTTGCTTGCCTTCTTTTGCGCATGTTAAGCGTAGTTGAGCGCTGGTATGGTCAGATTCTTCTGATGTATTTGCCATTTTGGCTCTGATGGGGTTTAAATCTACATACGCCATGCAGGCCGCCAATGCAGCTTCATCCAATAATGCTTGTGATGTAAATCGTCCCTCCCAAAACCTCCCAGTGCAGTTATCTTCTTTATTTGCTCTGCGGGCTATGCTTTCATTTAATAATCGCATAAACCAACTAATACTTGATAGACGCTCTCGATATTCCTTTACCGTTTGATTAAAAAAGATAAGTTCAGCTTTACTTAGCTTTTCACCTTGTATGTATTTTTGCGTGAGTACAGTGCCTTTACAAAGTTTATGCCAGCGAATAACAATTGCTTTGTCATTCAGCCGATTCGCTTTTTTATCATCAACATACAGGACTAAATGGGTGTGGTTACTCATAACAGCATAAGCACAAACGTCAATACAAAATATCTTGGCTAACTCTAGCAGTTTGTCTTCAACCCACCCTCTGCGGTGCTCGTAAGATTGACCAGTAAAATGGTCTTCACCGCACAAAAAAGCACGCCGAACACAACGTGATATACAGTGGTAGTACTTTGTATCAACCAAACTTACTTGACGCTTTCTTGCGATTGCCATAAGACACTCTGCTTGTTTTCACACTGATGAAAGCCTAGTACTTAGTTCGCCAAACAGCAAAAATTAGGGTGGGTGTCTAGTTTATTGGTTTGTCATTAATCCTGTTCCACCTGAACCTAAGAAGACATTAATCCACCGAGAGAAGGTTAAACCTATAAGCATTGCTGACACTCCCGTTAAACATTGGTGGTTTACTGCCTCTGGAGCATTAGGTTTAGTAGGTAATTTGGCCAGTATATTAGGAGTATGGTTAACCCTTGGAACTGGCGAACAATCGCCGCTTCCAACATTTCCTATCTGGTTTATGTTGCTATCTGGTTTCTTATTTATTTTTGGAATTGGTATGTGGCGTATGCGTTATTTAAACTTACCATTTTCCAGTCAGGCTATAGAGATCAGCAAGGATGGTCAGTTGTATTTAACCCGTATTTCGGGTGTGTGCAGTCAGTGTGGTAGCCCAGTAGAGGTTAGAACGATTGGACCGAAGGAACATAGAATTACCGTTGTGCAATGCACGAACAACCCCCAACAACATCGCTGGGAGTTTGATCGTACTATTTTAGGTGATGTGAAAGGTGATTATCAAAGTTAAATAATCACCTATTTTCTTTTGTTATACTCTCATAACAACCAAACTTCGGTAACGATTCCCAATTACCAGAAACATCAATACTGTTATTAGCTGTAGCAACTTCTGAAGTAATATAGTCTCTTTTTTCAATATAGAGACTACCGTCTGGTTTAAATGCATAAACAGACTTTTCAATTTCTTTTCCTGTCTCTGCATCATGCTCATGGTAGGTCGCAAACGCTAAAAACAACTTACCTTCCACAACATTGAACTGATAAGCAAGATAGACTCTTTTTAAGTCATCCAAAAAGCTTACTAGATAAGTATCGTTAGCTATATCCACTAAGTTACGCGGACTTCCTTCTGAATCTTTAATAACAACGGTGTAGGCTTCATCTGATTGATGAAGCTTAAGAGCATCCTCAGCTGTCATTACATCTATAGGACGCTGCTTTGCCATAAACCATCTTTTACAATACTCTTGTGTGCTCATTAATAAACCTTACCGTTTATATCTCTAATTAAAATACCTAGCCTATCGGCTTCACCTATTATTGAGGTTGGAACTGGCGTGGCTTGGACTGGCACTTCCAGTATTAAATCTCCACTCAGCCTCTGGCCTGCTAACCCTCCACTAGATGGAACGTTAGAAATTACCGAGCCTGCGGGGTATTTATTACTAAGTTCTCTTAAATATCCAACACCAGTTTTTCCTTGAATGTCCCCAAGCTGAGTAAACTTACGAGATATAATTTCACTGTTAATAGAGTAAGAGTCTAAACGAACATACCCCCCGCCCGGCTTATCAATATATAATTCATCAATATCATAAACACCTGCACGCTGCCTATTAAAGTCATTACCAGCATCAAGCTTTTGGAATCCAACGGGGTCAAATCTTTGGAATCCAACGGGGTCAAATCTTGACTTCATACATCATAATTTCTCACAGCCAAGTTATTACTTTTTATTGAAATTCTACTGAGTGCCACAAGCTGACGGCTAAAAGATGACTTATCTTAATTTTTAAGCACAAAAAAACCCGCAGCGTTAACTGCGGGCTTTTTTGTTGAATGAGTGAGTCAGCCGGTAAGCCGGGTTTTGTCCTTTCCGAAGAAAGTGATAATCATTCGTCTAGGCCATAAATCGCTCTATGGCTCAAGCAACCTACCCGGTTCTCACGTGGGCCACGCGTTCATTATTTAAAATGATAGAACCCTATTTGGTCTTGCTCCGAGTGGAGTTTACCTTGCAACCGACTATTACTAGCGGCCCGGTGCGCTCTTACCGCACCCTTTCACCCTTACCAACCGAAGTTGGCGGTCTCCTCTCTGCTGCACTTGTCGTGGGCTCGCGCCCCCCAGCCGTTAACTGGCACTCTGCCCTGTGGAGCCCGGACTTTCCTCCCCCTGATCATTTTCGTCACAGGCAGCGATCATCTTGGCTGACTCGGCGCGCAGTATACATGAGGCGAATGCCAAGCGCAGTAAGATTTACTCTTTTTCTTCAATAATTGTTTTATATAAGGCGTTTTTTTTCATTCCAAAGTATTCGGCAACAACACCACAGGCTTTTTTCATTGGCATTTCATTTTCAAGTAGTGCCAACATTTTGCGTGCTTCTGGTGGAACGTCGTCTACTTGCTTGGGTTTACCTGGCAGCATAAGTACTATTTCGCCGCGTTGCTTGGTTGGATCGTTTGTTAAAAACTGTTTTAGCTCACTTACGCTGCCGTTAAAAAATGTTTCAAACGTTTTGGTCAGTTCTTTAGCAAACACGACTTGTTGATCGTCGCCAAGTGCTTGGGCTAAATCATCAAGGCTTGCCATTATACGGTGCGTGCTTTCGTACATTATGCTGGTCATGCTTGAATTAACGGCTTCGGTAAAAAAGTCTTGGCGGGCTTTACTTTTAGCCGGCGTAAAGCCTATAAACTGAAAGCGGTCGGTGGGTAGCCCAGAGCAACACACGGCTGTAATTGCAGCACACGCACCAGGTATAGGTGTTACATGTGCGCCTTGCTCGCGGCATAAGTTTACAACCGCATAACCTGGGTCACTGATCAAGGGGGTTCCAGCATCAGAAACCAGCGCGATATTTAGCCCTTGGTTAAGCTGATCAATTATTTGTTGCGCTTTTTGCTTCTCGTTATGATCGTGTAATGCAAAGGTTTTAGCCTTGATACCAAAGTGGCTGAGTAGCTTGCCAGTATGGCGAGTATCTTCAGCAGCTATTAAGTCGACTTGCGATAATGTCGCGATTGCACGCTGACTTAAGTCGTCATAATTGCCAATTGGGGTGGCTACGATGTAAAGAGTGCCAATTTTCTGTGAATTCTCCTCATTTAACATTGAGGTCTCCTGCGTCAGTCAGTAATATAAGCAAATCGCGTTAACGTATTGGGAAATCATTGTGCGACTTAAACTAGTTAGTCTATTAATTATATTGTCAGGGTTATCGGCTTGTAGCACAACCGAAAAACCAACTAAAAACAGTGATAACTTCAGTAACAGTGCTAATGCACTAAAAAATCAAGCAACCAGTGCACAATCTATCTATCTATTAGCTCAAAATCGTCAAGGTGCCGATAAAATACAGTTATTATATAGCGCGCGCGATGCTGCTATTAATGAAAAAAACTGGCCTTTATTAGAGCAAATAGGCAGTGACCTTGAGCTAACAGCCAGTGTAGATCAGATTCAAAACCGCCTTTATATTGCGTTTGCGCAAAAACAACAAAATAAAAACAAACAAGCCTTGGTTATTTTGCAGTCTTTAGACGGTCAACTTATTCAGCCTGAACATTTTGCATGGCATCAGTTTTTAACTGCCAGTATTTATGCATCACAAAATTTTCCTAAAAAAGCAGCGCCTTATTTTTTTAAAGCATCAGAAACAGCAGCTAAAAATAATATTGATATCCCGCAGCTTAATGAAAGCTTGTGGGATAACTTAAAAAAGCTCTCGTCTTATGCACTTGAGCGCTTTAACCGTGGAGCAGTGATCCAACAAGGTTGGGTTAACCTTGCTTTATACTACCAAGTTTATGCAAATAGCGGTGTGGAATTAGACCAAGCAATTAATAATTGGCGACGTCGTTATACAGGCCATCCAGCAGATTCTATTTTACCTAAAAAAGATGCAGCGCTTACCGAGTTAGCAGCCATAAAAATTGAACGCTTAGTGGTACTATTTCCGCAGTCGGGCCCTAATGAGCGTTTAGGTGATGCACTTAGAGCTGGCGCTTTAGCGGCGCTGGATACAAAAAAGATAGCTGAAACTATTTTTATTGACGAAAACCTAAGCACCGAAGAAATTGCAATACAGCTTGAAAAAATTAAGCCTGACTTTGTAATTGGCCCACTACTAAAGGCTAACATCGACAAGCTAGCGAGTGCTAAAACATTAATTGATACACCCGTTTTGCATTTGAACACACTTGATGGCGAGCGTATTTCACTACAGCATTACTTTTTTGCATTAAATCCAGAACATGAAGTAGAACAAGCATTGGAGCACTTTTTAGCTATGGGTTACCAAAAACCTATGTTACTTGCGCCTAATAATGCTAACGGACAACGTCTTGTTGATTATTTTAATTTGCAATGGCAGCGCTACAGTGAAACTAAAGCGCAAATTGGCTTATACAATGATAAAAAAGATATGCCAAACACCATTACCAGTTTGCTCGAAGTTGATAAATCAAAAGAACGTATAAAAACTGTAAAAGCGTTATTTAAGCAAGAAGTCGAAAATGAAACACGCTCACGCGGTGATATAGACGTTATTTATATTCTAGGTGATGCAATCGAAACACGTTTAATTAAACCTTACTTAGATGTAAATGTAAGTACATTTGCGGACAGAATTCCGCTTTACGCTAGCTCAAAAAGTCATAGTAAACAGATTGATCGTACAGACAAAGGTGATTTAGATGGCCTATACTTTACCGAGTTACCGTGGATGCTTAATTCACAACTAAAACAATCAAATTTACGCTATCAATATAATACATTGTGGCCTGATCAGGCTGATATAAGCCAGCGCCTATTTGCGATGGCATACGACGCTGTACTCGTGTTACATGATATTAGACAGCTAAGTATAATACCTGGTAAGCAGTTTAATGGCCTAAGTGGCAAACTATCGGTCAACAGTAATGGCTATATAGAACGCACACTCGATTGGGCACAATATGCAAACAGACGCATTAAACCTGTTAAGTTAAAAACACAGCGTCCTATTCCGTTATTTATGCAATCAGCGGGTGAAATACACACTATAAATTAAATAAGGGGGCGACATGTCGTGGTTTAAAGAGCTGTGGCAAAATAGTCGTGAAAAAGGCCAGTATTATGAGCTTGAAGCACAAAAATACTTAGTTACTCAAGGGTTAATCCCGATTGAGCGTAATTATTACTGCCCCTTTGGTGAGCTTGATGTCATTATGAAAGAGGGCAACACCCTTGTATTTGTAGAAGTTAAATTTCGTAAAAATAATTCACGCGGTGGTGCAAACTATGCGTTAAGTCCGCAAAAGCAAGCGAGGCTAAAACGCAGTATTTATCATTATTTAGCGGCTAAAAATTTAACAAACGAAGCACTAAGAATTGATTACGTAGCCATAACGGGAGAGTCATCCCCTAAAATAAACTGGCTTAAAAACGTATTTTAAATACTTAAGCAACATGAGCTTAAGTTCAATATAAAGATCAAGTATAAATTATTGGTAGGCTATGCAAGACACAATTAAAGAAATTTTTACAGAAAGTATTCAAGTTCAAATAGCCGCAGGGGAAGTACTCCCCAGTGCGCTTGAGTCAGCGGCATTTACAATTGCACAAAGCATGATAAACGGAAATAAACTCATTTGCTGCGGAACCGCTAATTGCCATATGTTGGCACAGCATATGGCGGGAGTATTGGTTAATCATTATGAAACTGAGCGTCCGTGCCTACCTGCTATTGCTTTATCTCAAGAAAATGTAAATTTAGGGCAAGCTAGCCAAAACGACGAACATGAAACATTTGCTCGGCAAGTTCGCGCATTTGCTCAGCAAGGTGATTTATTACTGGTATTGGCAATAAATGGTAACGAGAAGCATATTATTTCTGCTGTAGAAGCTGCACTAACCAAAGATATGAAGGTCATAGTCATGGTTGGTGATGATGGGGGAGAATTAGTGGGTTTGCTTGGCCCTAATGACGTAGAGATCAGAACACCTTCTAAACGTCCTAGCCGCATTATAGAATCTCATTTGGTTAACTTACATTGCTTAAGCGAACTAGTTGATTTAACGCTTTTCCCGCAGGATGAAAATTATGTTTAAACGTGCTCTTATTGTTTTAAGTACTGTTGTGTTATTACAAGGTTGTGCCGCTGCAATTGTTGCAGGCACGGCTAGTGCAGTGACCTCTGCAAACGATCGCCGTACTATTGGTTCGCAAATTGATGATAACAACATTGAAATAAAAGCGAGCATTGCTTTTAGTGAAGTAGAACGTCTCGAAAAATTTGCTCATATTAACGCTATAAGCGTTAATGGCATTGTTTTACTTGTGGGTCAGGTTCCAAACCCAGAAATGAAAAATGAAGCTCAGCGTACCATTGAGGGCGTAGCTGGTATCCGTAAAATACATAACCAAATTCGCATTGGCTCGAACATTGGAGTCACTACACAAACACACGACTCTTGGCTTACATCAAAAGTTAAAGCACAGTTACTCACCGCAAAAAATATCAGTAGCAATAACATTAAAGTGGTTACCGAAAATGCTGAGGTGTTTTTAATGGGCTTAGTCTCAGAGCAAGAAGCAAATCAAGCGGTTAATATTACCCGTAATGTATCGGGCGTTGAGCGTGTAATTAAAGTATTTGAATATATGTAAAAATAATAGGCATAAAAAAACCGCTTAAAAGCGGTTTTTTTGACATTTATATATTATTTAATAATACGTAAATGTGAGCCTTTTTTCTTTTCAGGCTTTTCTGGCGGTGTTTCATCAATAAATTCAACTGATGAATCAACGCTTTCAAGCTCTGGAGCAAAGTCGTCTTCGTCCCCTAAAAACTCGTCTACTGTAAAGACTGTACCTTCACCATTTTCACGCGCATATATTGCTAGCACTGCACCTAAAGGCACATACACTTGCATTGGCTGACCACCAAAGCGCGCATTAAAGCTTAGTTGGGTTAAGTCTAACGAAAACTGTGTTACTGCTGATGGGCTTATGTTTAAAACAATTTGTCCATCTTGAACAAACTGTGTAGGCACTTGCACATTAGCAAACTCAGCATCTACCACTAAGTGTGGTGTGCATTCGTTATCGACTATCCAATCAAAAAAGGCACGTAATAAATAAGGACGATTAGGTGTCATTATAAACGGATCTCACGCTCAGCTTCAGTTAAAGAAGCTTGGAATGATTCACGCTCAAATAAACGGATCATGTACTCTTTCATTTCTTTAGAACCCGCACCATTAAGCTCAATACCAAATTCTGGTAAGCGCCATAGTAGTGGAGCCAAGTAACAGTCTACTAAGCTAAACTCTTCACTCATAAAGTAAGGAGCTTCGTTAAAGATAGGTGCTACAGCTAGTAATGCTTCTGTTAACTCTTTACGAGCTTGAGCCGCATCTGATGTGTTGTTGATGATTTTATCAGCTAGGCTGTACCAATCAGTATCAATACGGTGCATCATTAAACGGCTACGGCCACGCATTACCGGATATACAGGCATTAGTGGAGGATGAGGAAAACGTTCATCAAGGTATTCCATGATGATATTTGCCTGATATAAACCAAGCTCACGGTCAATCAGTGTTGGCACTGTACCGTAAGGGTTAATTTCGTGAAGTGCTTCTGGCAGGTTATCTTTTTCAGCCAAATGAATATCTACACTTACACCTTTTTCAGCAAGTACAATGCGTACTTGGTGGCTATACATACAGTTAGCCCCAGAAAAAAGGGTCATTACAGGGCGCTTATTGGCAGCTACGGCCATGCCTACCTCCATTAAATCACTAAAACAGCAATAGGGGCTTAAGCCCCTATTGCAAAATTACCTTTAAATATGTTCAAACTTAATGAACATCTCTCCAGTATTCTTTCTTAAGCATAAATGCCAAAATAAATAGGATGATTAAAAATCCAATTACCTTAATACCTAGTGCTTCCGACTCAAGACGTGAAGGTTCACCCACGTACTCAAGGAAGTTCGTTAAATCACGAGCTGCTTGGTCATACTCATCTACGCTTAACTCACCCGTACCATCTGTTTCAGTAGCGATCACTTTAGTCACTGTGTGACCGTGCTCTTCTACTTCTTTAGTGATAGGAGCTGGTAAACCTTGTAGTTCTTGAAGAACATGCGGCATACCTACCGATGGAAAAACAATATTGTTAACTCCAAACGGGCGAGACTCATCTTTATAAAACGATTTTAAGTACGTGTAAATATAATCAGGTGATTTTACACGCGCAATTAGAGTCAAATCCGGCGGAGCCGCACCAAACCATTTTGCTGCATCGTCTTTTGTGATTGCATTTGTAATATGGCTACCGACTTTAGAACCGTCAAAAATCAACTGCTCTAAACCAACTTCTGTTGGGATACCTATATCACGAAAAGTACGCTCATAACGCTGATACTGCATTTGGTGACAACCAAGGCAGTAGTTCATAAACAACTTTGCACCGCGTTGTAAAGATGGTTGATCAGTAAGGTCGTTATTAGCTTCCATTAAAGGAACCGACGGACCCGCTGCCATAACCATGTTAGGCAACAAGTTTACTGATAAAGCAAATAAACCAATAATAAGCTTCTTCATCATTTTGTTAACCTCTCAGGCAATGGCTTAGTTTTTTCATTCTTACTGTATACGAACAACAGTACGAAGAACATAAAGTAAGTCACAGTACAGATTTGAGAAATTATCGTTTTCAGATCAGTTTGTGGAGTTGCACCCACCCAACCTAAAAGAACGAAAGTAACAACAAAACCTGCAATGTTCCATTTATGGAAACCACAACGGTAACGAACTGACTTAACCGTACCACGGTCTACCCAAGGTAATAACGCAAGCACTACAATCGATGCACCCATTGCTGCAACACCGATTAACTTATCAGGGATTGCACGTAAGATTGCATAGAATGGCGTAAAGTACCAAACTGGAAAAATATGCTCAGGTGTTTTAAGCGGGTTAGCTGCTTCGAAGTTTGGACCTTCTAAAAAGAAACCATTCATCGCAGGCATAAAAAACACAACCCAACAAAACAAGATTAAGAAACCAACCACACCCACAATATCTTTAACTGTGTAATAAGGGTGGAACGGTATTGCATCAACAATGTCTTTTTTGTCAGTGTAATACTCATGAAATTTAAATTTAGGCTTATCTTCTTCAGCTACAGAGCCTTTCTTACGCTTAATTTCAACACCTTCAGGGTTGTTTGAACCCACTTCGTGTAAAGCTACAATGTGTAAGAAAACTAAGATAACAATAACCAGTGGTAATGCAATTACATGCAGTGCAAAAAAGCGGTTAAGCGTTGCACCCGATATTACGTAATCACCACGGATCCAAAGTGTTAAGTCATCACCAATTACCGGAATAGCGCCGAATAATGAAATGATTACCTGTGCACCCCAAAATGACATTTGACCCCATGGTAATAAGTACCCCATGAACGCTTCAGCCATTAATGCTAAAAAGATAAACATACCGAACAACCACAGTAGTTCACGTGGTTTTTGGTAAGAACCGTAGATCATGCCACGGAACATATGCATATATACAACAATGAAAAACGCTGATGCACCAGTTGAGTGCAAGTAACGCAATAACCAGCCATATTCTACATCACGCATAATGTATTCAACTGAGGCGAATGCGCCCTCAGCAGATGGCACAAAATTCATCGTTAACCAAATACCGGTAAGAATTTGGTTTACTAGTACGAGCATGGCTAGTGAGCCAAAAAAGTACCAGAAGTTAAAGTTTTTAGGTGCTGGATACTGTGCAATGTGCATGTTCCAAACACGTGTCATTGGGATTCGGTCGTCTATCCAACCAATAATCTTACCAAACATTAGACTACCCCTCTTTCTTCGCCCACTAAAATAGTGGTTTCATCTAGAAAAGTATAAGGTGGTATTTCTAAGTTTAATGGTGCAGGTACCGATTGAAATACTCGGCCAGCCATATCAAATTTAGAACCGTGGCATGGGCAGTAGAAACCATCGTCAGTCCCTTCTACTTTTTCACCAAAGTTACCTTGTAAAAAGCCAGGAGAACATCCTAAATGCGTACAAATACCTACAGCCAAGAATATTTCTGGGCGTAATGAACGGTAATCATTTGTTGATGATTCTAATTGTTGTGGCTCTTGCGATTGCGGATCACGAAGTTGACCTTCATGTTCTTTCATCTGCTCAAGCATTTTTGGGGTACGTGATACAACCCATACAGGTTTACCACGCCACTCGACACGTATTAATTGTCCAGGCTCAAGTTTGCTGATATCTACTTCTACAGGCGCACCCGCAGATTTAGCTCGCTCACTTGGATTCCAAGACGCAATAAAAGGAACAGCAGCCCCAGCCGCACCAACACCACCAACAACAGAGGTAGCTATGGTTAAAAAGCGACGTCGGCCATTGTCTACAGGCGCATTGCTCATCCACTTATCTCCACTTACGATTCTCAACACTTGCTATATTGAGAACATCAGTTACAGCAGGTTAATTATTCGAAATTTTTAAAATAGAAACGATCATAATTAAAACCCTTGATTAAAACAAGGTTATTCACAGCCTCATGCTCTAACAAACCCAACTTCACCTAAGGTGCAATAAGCCAGTTTGAGTATAGGGCCGAATAGTTATAATACCGTTTCTGTAAAAACAATGTACTGACCAAGATCAACTTCACTAAACAGAAGCTGTAAAAACTACCTATAGCGTCGTTCAACCGATCATTTTACTTACCGGACAATTGTAGCAAATAAATCCATCAATTAACTGATGGATTTAAACTAATTACGATAATTATTTAACTTTTTTGCAGCTATCTGACAATTTCATAACTTTCGTTCGATAAATACGCTGCTCTTGGCAAATATGATCATCAAAAAATCATCATAACCGGATATAGAGGAATCAAAGTAACTAAACTACAATAGCAAAACTTTTGATTCTAAAACAAAAAACCCAGCATAAGCTGGGTTTTTAAATTCTTGATAACGTATAGATTAACGTTTTGAGAACTGTGGACGCTTACGCGCTTTCTTAAGACCCACTTTCTTACGTTCAACTTTACGTGCATCACGAGTAACGAAACCTGCTTTACGAAGTTGTGGACGTAGTGACTCGTCAAACTCCATAAGTGCACGAGTGATACCGTGACGGATAGCACCAGCTTGACCAGTTGTACCACCACCAGCAACGGTGATGTAAAGATCAAATTTTTCAGTCATATCAACTAGCTCAAGAGCTTGATGAACAACCATGCGTGCTGTTTCGCGACCAAAGTACTCTTCTAAAGAGCGCTTGTTGATTACGATGTTACCAGTGCCTGGGCGTAAGAATACGCGAGCACTTGAACTTTTACGACGACCTGTACCGTAGTATTGATTTGCCATGATGGTGCTCCTTAAATGTCTAGAACCTGAGGCTGTTGTGCAGCATGGTTGTGCTCAGTACCTGTGTAAACTTTAAGTTTACGGTACATAGCGCGGCCTAAAGGACCACGTGGCAACATGCCCTTAACAGCCTTCTCGATGATCATTTCAGGCTTTGCAGCTTGAAGTTTATCAAAAGTAGTAGACTTAAGACCACCTGGAAAACCAGAGTGTGAATAGTACACTTTGTTTTTGAATTTGTTACCAGTTACAGTAACTTTTTCAGCGTTGATAACGATGATATAATCACCAGTATCTACGTGCGGTGTATATTCAGCTTTGTGCTTACCGCGTAGGCGATGAGCGATTTCAGTAGCGATGCGACCTAAAGTTTTACCTTCAGCGTCAACTACGTACCAGTCACGTTTTACTGTTTCTGGTTTAGCAACAAACGTTTTCATTTATAAAAATCCAATGTTTTTCAATTAAAACCACAAGTAGTTAATATTAACTACTGCTCTAAGTTTGCTATAACCCCTTCGAGTTTTAGACTTTTGCGCCGCTCACAAGTGGCTAGACTATATGAAGGCATAGAACGCAACGTGGCAGACGCGGGAGTATACCAGCACTTAAACTACATTGCTACCGGCCGCCTGTTTTTTCCACAAAATATTTAACTCAGATAACTTTATTACTTTTTGCTTTATACCAAATGCTCTTTTGCTAAATATTCTAAAGATTGCATTTCCTGTAAGCGGCTAATACAACGCTTAAATTCAAAGTTGAGATTACCCTGCGTATAAAGGTCGGTGATTGGTTGCTCTGCTGAAATAATTAAGGTTACATGACGCTCGTAAAACTCATCTACTAATGCAATAAAACGCCTTGCTGCATCATCGTTTGTTTGTCCAAGCTGTTTTACGTTAGATATAATCACCGTGTTATATAAACGACTAATTTCCATGTAATCGACTTGGCTACGCGCGGTTTCGCACAATTCACTAAATTCGAACATCACCACACATTTAGCCACTTTGCGGGTTTTAATTAAACGCCCTTCTATTTCTATAGACTCGTTTAATTGCCCAGGTTCTGGTGAAAGCTTATCGAAGTAGTCAAATAGATTTTTATCGGCTTGCTCATCAAGCGGGCTATGAAAAATTTCGGCTTGCTCAAGTGTCCGCAATCGATAGTCAATGCCAGAGTCTACATTAACTATGTCAGTATTAAGTTTAACTAACTCGATTGCTGGCACAAAACGCGCTCGCTGCAGGCCATTTCGATAAAGCTCATCCGGCACTATGTTCGATGTAGCAACAAGTACAATACCGCGCGCAAATAGCGCCTCCATTAAGCCGCCTAACAACATGGCATCGGTAATATCTTGAACAAAAAACTCATCAAAGCAAATGATGTCTGTTTCTGCTTTAAAAATATCTGCTATTTTCTCTAATGGATTTGCGGTGTTATTTAGCTTTTTAAGCTCATCGTGTACGCGGTGCATAAAACGATGAAAATGCACGCGCATTTTACGTGTACCTGGTAAGGATTCATAAAATGTGTCAACTAAATACGTTTTACCACGCCCAACTCCCCCCCAAAAGTACAATCCTTTTATAGGTGCAGGCTCATTTTTACTAAATAACTTAGCAAAAAAGCCTTTTGATTTTGGCGCTGCCTGAGTTAAGTCATCGTATAAACGTTGTAAATGACGCACCGCATTTTCTTGTGCTGCGTCATGTACAAAGTCATCTCGCTTTAAGTCTTGTTGATATGTTTGCCAAGGAGTCATATGTATTTACAGTCAAAACGCAGTTTAATTTGAAAAGCATATTAACACGCATCATAACTCGGGGTATATTACCCTTAGTATGATTCGTAATTGAATCGGCATTTATTAGTTATTTTCCCAAGGGGTAGAATTATGGGTACAGTTACGTGGATAGGTTTAATTGTCATTACTGCTGTGGTGGCATTTTTTATTGGTGCATTTATTACTAAAAAGCAATTCAAGCAAGATGAGTTAAAAGAACAAGCAGTACAAGCTCAAAATGCGCTTGAGCAATATCGTCAAGATGTAGCAGATCATTTAGCGAATACAGGTAAGCTCGTAAATAAAATGAAAGAGAACTATGATCAACTACTTAGTCATGTTGAGGCAACCAATCAACTGCTTTTAGAGGATAGAAACCAACAACCAGCCGAACCTTTTTTCTCTAAAGAAACAACGGAGCAGTTGCAGGCGTCTTTAAAGGAACGTCAATCAGATCGTTCATCGGCTAAAGCACAACCTGCTGATTACGTATCAGGCGAATCAGGTTTATTTGCTGGCCAAAATAAAGTTTCAGAACATTCTAAAGCATCTTGATGAACTTTTTTTTGACCCCATAGTCTTTAAATATAACAGCTTTGTTGTTTTATTTTAATAAACCGAAAAGGGCTGCTGTAAAGTAGCCCTTTTTGTTTTGCTTTATCTTAAGTGGAGTTACCCCTGACTATGAAAATGAAATTATCACTTATCAGCGCAGCTATCTTATCTACAAGTTTATTAATAAGTCCTGCCGCATCTTACGCAAAAATGCCGATTGCAGTAAATGGTCAACAACTTCCCACTCTCGCACCTATGTTAGAACAAATATCTCCAGGTGTTGTGAGCATTCAAGTATCGGGATCTAAAGAAGTACGTCGTCGTGCAGATCCGCTTGAATACTTTTTTGGACAGCAACAGCCCCGAAGCCAGAAACGCCAGTTTAGTGGTTTGGGATCAGGTGTAATTATTAATGCAGACGAAGGTTATGTAGTTACAAATAATCATGTTATTCAAGATGCCGAAAAAATGGTTGTCACTTTAGAAGATGGCCGTGAATTTGAAGCGACTAAAATAGGCACAGATAAAGAGTCTGACATTGCGCTTTTGCAAATCGATGCTGATGACTTAACAGAAATAAAGCTCGCTAACTCAGATAAATTACGTGTTGGTGACTTTGCGGTCGCTATCGGTAATCCATTTGGCCTTAGCCATACAGTAACATCGGGTATTGTGAGTGCGCTTGGTCGCAGTGGTTTAAACATTGAAGGCTATGAAGACTTTATTCAAACCGATGCAGCTATTAACCAAGGCAACTCTGGTGGCGCTTTAGTTAACTTAAATGGTGAATTAATAGGGATTAATACGGCTATTTTAGGTGCTTCAGGCGGTAATGTAGGGATTGGTTTTGCTATCCCTTCTAATATGATGAAAAATCTTGTTGATCAAATAATTGAACACGGTGAAGTGCGTCGAGGCTCATTAGGTATTTCTGGCCGCCCACTTGATGCTGGTCTTGCTAAAGCGCAGCAACTTGACGTAAAACAAGGTGCTTACGTTATGCAAGTAATGGACGACACAGCTGCAAGCAAGGCAGGTATTAAAGCCGGCGATGTTATTGTTAGTATTAACGATAGTGATATTAGCGGTTTTCACGAACTGCGCAGTAAAATTGCCACATTGGGCGAAGGCCGTGAGATCAAACTTGGCATATACCGCGATGGAAAAATTAAAACGGTTAAAGTAACCCTTGATGGCGCATCGGGTATTACTGCAACCGGCGAAGAGCTGCATCCTGCTTTTCAAGGTGCCGAACTCGAGAACGTACAAAAAAATAGTAATAAAGGTGTTGAGGTTAGAACGGTAGACCCCCGCTCTCCTTCTGCGCGTGTTGGTCTTGAAGAAGGCGATATTATCATGCAAGTAAACCGCCAACGTGTTGAGACAATTCGCGACATGAATAAGATTATCGACAACACTAAAGGCAATATAGTGCTAGGCGTTAAACGCGGGCGCGAGTCGATTTTTATTCTAATTCAGTAATAACACAACACAACTAACGTAATAAAAAATAACAGCGGCACTTGCCGCTGTTATTTTTTTTGTGTCATCATAAAGAGATTGCTCACTTACATAATAAGAAACTCGTGCTGAAATTAATAAAATTTATTCTCCCCCCTTTATTTGCAGGCCTTAGTATTGCTTTTTTAGTGGTTTTTTTCAGCCCTAATATGCGAGCCGCTTTATTGCCTAATGTGCCTTTACCGAGCGCGATGAGCGCCAGTCACCTGAGTTTTTCGGATGCTGTAAAGCGCGCTGCCCCTTCTGTGGTCACTATTTTTTCTGAGAGTATTTCTAAAGAGCCACGTTATAAACGCAAAAATACGGTGCAAGAACTCGGCTCTGGCGTAATCATGTCGCAAAATGGCTATATTCTCACCAATTACCATGTAGTTAATAATGCAGACCAAATCATGGTAATTTTAACCGATGGCAGGCGCTTTTTTGATGTACAGCTTATTGGGTTTGATACTATTACCGATTTGGCGCTCCTTAAAATAAATGCAGAGCACCTACCTATCATCCCTATAAATGATGACTACATATCCAGTGTCGGCGATGTTGTACTTGCTATTGGCAACCCGCTCAATTTAGGGCAAACGATTACCCAAGGCATTATTAGCGCAACAGGCAAGCAAAAAATTACGGATAGCCCTTATAATAATTTATTGCAAATGGATGCGGCGATTAATGTGGGCAACTCAGGTGGCGCACTCGTCAACTCTAATGGTGACTTAGTCGGGATTACTTCTGCTCAATTTAAAACGCGTGAGAACCTTAATATTCAAGGAATATTTTTTGCTGTTCCCTACACGTTAGCAAAAGAAGTAATGAGTAAATTAATCCGCCATGGTCGAGTTGTACGCGGTTATTTAGGCTTTGAAGGCACTGCCGTTGATAGCACTGGCAAAGAGGTTAACGATAGCCTTACACCTGTGTCTGGAATGCGTATCACTAACTTAGACCCTTTGGGTCCGGCTTGGCAGGCTGGTATTGAAGAGCAAGACATTGTTATTAAAATTGCAGGGCTTTCTGTGGCTAACCCACAAAAGGTACTAAAAGAAATCGGTAATACTGAGCCTGGTAAAGAAATAGAATTTGAACTTTACCGCAATGGTAAAATAGAAAAGATCATGGTTACAGTCGCTGAGCTTGAGACAAAGCTATAACACGATTGTATTCGCTTAGAAAATAAAAAAGCGCGGATAAAACCGCGCTTTTACTTTAAAAACAGTGATTAACTGCTTTTACGTTTAATATTTGCACCTAGCGCACTTAGTTTGTCCTCAATACGCTGATAACCTCTGTCAACATGATAAATACGATCTACAACCGTTTCACCTTGCGCTACTATTCCCGTTAAAATTAAGCTTGCTGAAGCACGTAAATCGGTCGCCATAACTTGTGCACCCGTTAGACTTTGCGTATCACCACAAATGGCGGTATTACCCTCAAGACGGATGTTTGCTCCCATACGTTGCAGCTCTGGTACATGCATAAAACGGTTTTCGAAAATAGTTTCGGTTATGGTTGCACTGCCATTTGCCACTACATTTAAAGCAGTAAACTGGGCTTGCATATCGGTTGGGAAACCTGGATGCGGTGCTGTTTTAATATTAACAGCTTTAAGTTCGCGACCACGCATATCTAGGTAAATACTATTCTCATGAACCTCAAGAAGCGCATTCGTTGCTCGTAATTTTTCAATTACAGGTTCAAGAGAGTGAAAGTCGGTATTTTTACAAAGTACTTCACCACCAGCCATTGCTGCAGCGACTAAAAACGTACCTGTTTCAATTCTGTCAGGCAAAATACGATGCTCACATCCAGCTAAACGTTCAACGCCTTCGACCTCAATACGACTAGTGCCTGCACCCGTAATTTTAGCGCCCATAGCAATCAAGCAATTAGCTAAATCGATTATTTCAGGCTCACGTGCTGCGTTATCAAGCACCGTTTTACCATCAGCAAGTGCGGCGGCCATCAGTAAATTTTCGGTAGCGCCTACGCTTACCATTTCCATAAAGATTTCAGCGCCTTTCAAACGCCCATTTACCTTGGCATTAATATAACCATTTTCAACGCTTATGTGCGCGCCCATGCGCTCTAGACCTTGAATATGAATATCTACAGGACGAGCACCAATAGCACAACCACCAGGTAAAGACACTTGAGCTTCACCAAATCTTGCAACTAAAGGGCCTAAGGCAAGTACAGATGCGCGCATTTGTTTAACTAAATCGTATGGCGCTAATGTTTTATCAACCGTAGCACCATCAATAATGAGTGTGTCACCTTGCCAAATAACATCTGCACCTAAGGTTTTTAATAGCGCTTCGGTAGTAACAATATCGCGAAGACGTGGCACATTGGTAAATGTACTTTTACCATCAGCCAATAGTGAAGCAAATAAGATAGGAAGTGCGGCATTTTTAGCGCCAGAAATAGTCACCTCACCAGCAAGTGAAGTGCCACCTTGAATTACAAATTGATCCATTAGGAGGCCCTATTTATTGCGGTAAAATAAATTTTTGTTCACGCTTCCACTCTACAGGAGTAAATGCACGAATAGATACGGCGTGAATTGTACCATCTGAGATGGTACTCATTAGTGGACCATAAACTAGCTGCTGCTTTTTAACTCGGCTTAAACCGTCGAAGCATTCGCCTACTGCAACAACTTCATAATGACTACCATTGGCTTTTACATGCACTTCAGCTAATTGAAGTTCTTCGCGTAATAATGTTTCGACTTGGCTAGTTTCCATAACTCTCACTCAAATAGGGTTGTAACTTGACCCAATTGCATTAAATTTTGCAATTGCTCAGGTAAATTTTGCAACTCAAGGCGAATGCCTTGCTGCTTTAATTCTGCAAAAGAGTGAATTAACCAAGCTAAGCCCGCCGTGTCAACCCTAGATACCCCACTTAGGTCAAAATAGATGATTTTATGCTTAGTTAATAGCTTATTGTTCAGAAGCCGTTCATCGCCAATTGAATTTCGAGTAAGCTCACCGCTTACCCGAAAGTGTTGTTCATCAACATGGCTTATCGCCAATTTAGTCATTTGCACCATTACCTCTAAACTGAACCGGTAGCTGACTCTTTTGCTCTAGAAGGTTACTTACATTGTCGATACCTTGCTGGCGCAAAATACCTTGTAGTTCACTTTGTTTCGCATCTAATAAACTAATACCTTCAGCAATCATATCGTACGCACGCCATTCACCGCCACGATCTTCTCGTACCTTAAAGTCAATTTTGATATCTGGTTTACCATCTTCAATGATTTTAGTTTTAACAACAACGACATCTTTACCTTTAAATGCTTGCTCAGCACCAAACTCAACTTTTTGGTTTGTGTACTGTGTAAATACACCCGCATACGTTGCAACTAAGTACTCTCTAAATACAATAATAAAACGTTGAATATCTTTAATTGCCTGAGCTTTTTCGGCTTCATCCGTTATCGCACGCACTTTAGATACTTCACTACCTAACACACGAAGTGCAGCGTATTTATAATCTATGTAAGGCATCAATTCTTCTTCAACAATAACGCGAAGATGCTCGCTATTTTTAACGATTAGTGGTTGATCCTTTTTTATTCTTGCAAATGTATTATCGGCAACTTGGCGAACCATTTTATTAGGATCGACGAGCTTAACATCAGCTGCATTTATACTTTGCGCAAACGTCATTGTACCTAGTGCTATAATAGCTAAAAACTTTTTCAACATAATAATTACTCACTACCTTGGTTGAATAAAAACTGCCCAATTAACTCTTCAAGTACGATGGCAGACTTAGTATCAGTGATTGAATCGCCGTCACCTAGTGCTTTACTATCTACACCAAATAAATCGTCAATTGCTTGGTCTTGCTTATTTTCGGTTACTGTTTCGCCTAAACAACGTTGTTCTGCAGAATTTGGCGAAATCACTGGGTGGAGACCTAAGTACTGCTCACCCAAAATCCCCGATGTTAAAATAGAAATTGAACTCGTATCTGAAAAACGACATAAATACTGTGCATCAATAGTCATATTAACGACTGGTAAAAATTCTTGTGGATGAACATAAATAGAGTCAACTCGACCAATAACAACGCCCCCGACTTTAACTGGGGCACGTGCTTTTAATGAGCCTATATTTTCAAACTTGGCATTTAGCGAATATGTTTCGCCTGTGCCACTAATACCTGAATTGGCAACTTTAAGCGCAAGCATCGCAAACGCTAAAATTCCTAACGCTACAAAAAAACCAACTAAAATTTCTAATTTCCGTGAATTCATTATCTATACCCTATTAGCTGGTAAACATTACCGCTGTCAAAATAAAGTCAAAACCTAAAACTGCCAATGACGAATGTACAACCGTTTCGGTGGTTGCTTTACTGATCCCTTCAGAGGTCGGTACACAGTCATAACCTTTATAAAGTGCAATCCAGGTCACCACAATGGCAAATACAATGCTTTTAATTATGCCGTTTAATATATCTTGCTGAAACGACACTTGTGATTGCATGATTGACCAAAAACTTCCAGTATCAACTCCTAGCCAATCAACGCCCACTAAATGAGCGCCTATAATAGCCACAGCTGAAAATATCAATGCAAGCAATGGCATACTAATAAAGCCCGCCCAAAAGCGCGGTGCAATTATGCGTTTTAGTGGATCAATTGCCATCATTTCGAGTGATGATAACTGCTCTGTTGCTTTCATTAAGCCAATTTCAGCAGTCAGTGCGCTACCTGCTCGTCCTGCAAATAGTAATGCAGTAACAACTGGGCCTAGCTCTCGTAATAAACTCAGCGCAACTAACGGCCCCAAACTATCTTCAGCGCCATACCCCACCAATACGGTGTAACCTTGCAACGCCAACACCATGCCAATAAACAACCCCGACACCATAATAATGAGCAGCGATTGCGATCCCACCATGTAAAGTTGGCGAATAAGTAGCGGAGTGCCTTTTTTAAAATTAGGTACATGCGCTAACGCACTAAACAGCATATAAGCAGAACGACCCAGGGCCGCAAAACGCCCTAGCGTTTTATGTCCTAGCTTTTGAAATAAATCAAACATTATGCTTTTTCTCCAAGTAGCTCATCTGCATAAGCTTGGGCTGGGAAATGAAATGGTACAGGACCATCCGACAAGCCTTTTAAAAACTGTTGGACTAAAGGAGATTCATGGTTGCGCATCTCATCAGGAGTACCACAACCAATTACACCTTGATCAGCAATAATAATAACGTGATCCGCAATACTCATTACCTCGGTAACGTCATGGGTCACAATTAAAGACGATAGTCCCAACACTTCATTAAGTGATTTAATTAACTTAACTAAAACCCCCATTGAAATTGGGTCTTGGCCAGCAAATGGCTCATCGTACATTATTAGCTCTGGATCAAGTGCTATAGAACGAGCAAGTGCAGCACGTCTTGCCATACCACCTGACAACTCTGATGGCATTAAATCTTTAGCACCACGTAAGCCAACAGCTTGCAATTTCATTAGCACCACTAAGCGAATAAGATCTTCGCTTAACTTAGTATGCTCTCTTATCGGAAACGCGATATTGTCAAATACCGACATGTCGGTAAACAACGCACCACTTTGAAAAAGCATACTCATTTTAGTACGCGCTTCGTATAGCTCTTTGCGAGACATTTTAGGAATGCTACCGCCTTCAAATAAAATATCACCCGAATCTGGCTTAAGCTGACCACCAATTAAACGTAACATCGTGGTTTTGCCAATTCCGCTTGGCCCCATAATCGCAGTGATTTTACCTTTAGGTACACTAAAACTCATATTTTTATATATGGTTCTATTGCCTCTCGAAAAGCTAACATCCTTGACTTCTACTATTGATTGCGACAAGTCGCTCTCCATAAAATGTTCACTAGTGCAGCTATTTTAAAGCTTTTTGATCCAAGATGGAAAAAACAATTCGTAAGATTTTGTAATACACATGTGAAAAGGATTATAAGACTCACTCAAAACAGCTTAACCTCAGCTTAAATAGCTAAGTAAGCTGTTTTAAAGCACCATAGGTATACAGTTGACCTTACTCTTTTATTTATACTTTCATCTTGGCTTTTGTTACTATTCGCGCCATTACTATTTTGAATAACTGGCTTAACACAATGGTTACCTCGTTTGTTATTTTAATTCTTGGTTTTGCAGCTCTAGTTTGGAGTGCAGACAGGTTTGTTTTTGGTGCAGCAGCGCTTGCAAAAAACTTTGGGGTTCCAACTCTCATTGTTGGTTTGACTGTGGTAGCGATGGGTTCATCAGCTCCAGAAATGATGGTTTCAGCTTCGGCAGCACTTGCAGGTAAAACGGATACTGCGGTAGGCAATGCCATTGGTTCAAATATAACAAACATATTACTCGTGTTAGGTATAACTGCATTATTTCGTCCGCTTTCAGTATCATCTGGTACATTAAAACGAGAAATACCACTGGTACTTCTCGTATCGTTAGCTAGCTGGTATATTTTTTCTGACAACTACTTTTCATTAGTCGAAGGCGTAGCCTTGTTAATTGGCTTCATTGTCTTTATTGGCGGATTAATTATTGTATCTATGCGTGCAAAAAATCAAGACGACCCATTTGTATCAGAAGCCTGTGATGATGTGCCTAGCAATGTACCAACAAAAAATGCTGTCTTTTGGTTAGTCATTGGCATGATATTACTCCCTGTCAGCTCATATTTTTTAATTGGTTCTGCTGTCGACATTGCTAAGTTTTTCGGTCTAAGTGACCTAGTAATTGGCCTAACTATCATTGCCATTGGCACCAGTTTACCAGAGCTTGCAGCCTCCATTGCAGGTGTGCTTAAAAACGAAGATGACTTAGCGCTGGGTAATATTGTTGGCTCAAATATTTTTAATATTTTGGCGGTGTTACCACTGGCTGGTATTATCAACCCATCAATCATTGACCCTTCTGTAGCAAGTCGTGACATACTAATAATGATTGGTGCAACAATTGCGCTTATTGTTATGTCATTGAACTTTAGAGGCACACAACGCATCAATAGAGTAGAAGGTAGCCTATTGTTAATCGCATTTTTGGGCTATCAAGGATATATTTTCAGTCAAGTAGGGTAAATAATGGCAGCGCTAAACTTTATTGAACAAGGCCTTCGCGTTTTAAACATAGAGCGCCAAGCACTGAGTGATATTGCACAATATGTAGATGAAAACTTTCATCAAGCTTGTCAATTAATATACGATTGTAAAGGTCGCACTATTGTTATTGGCATGGGTAAATCCGGTCATATTGGCAATAAAATAGCAGCCACACTAGCCAGTACTGGTAGTCCCGCTTTTTTTGTACACCCTGGTGAAGCAAGCCACGGGGATTTAGGAATGATCACTAAAAATGATGTGGTGATGCTTCTTTCAAACTCAGGTGAGACCAGCGAAGTTTTAAATATTATCCCCGTGTTAAAACGCCTTGGCGCAAAAATGATAGCGATGACGGGTAATGAAAAATCGACCATGGCAACACTTGCAAACGTACACGTATGCATAAAAGTAGAACAAGAAGCCTGCCCGTTAGGGCTCGCACCAACAGCAAGTACCACAGCAACACTTGCTATGGGCGATGCAATAGCTGTCGCCCTTTTAGAAGCCCGTGGATTTACAGCCGATGACTTTGCACTTTCACACCCTGGTGGCAGCTTGGGCAAACGCTTATTACTTACTTTAAAAGATGTTATGCACGGTGGCGCAAACACGCCTATTATTAATATTTCACAAACAGTAAAAGACGCACTGATTGAAATGTCGGCTAAAGGTTTAGGAATGACCTCTATTGTTGATGAAAACCAACAATTAACGGGGCTATTTACTGATGGCGATTTACGTCGTATTTTAGAGCAACGAGTTGATATTCATACCACGCAAATTAGCGAAGTAATGACTAAATCATGTACGACCGCAACCCAAGATATGCTGGCTGCCGAAGCACTTAATATTATGGAACATAAACGCATTAATGGTTTAATTATTGTCAATGAGCAAAACCAGCCTATCGGTGCACTAAATATGCAAGACTTATTGAAAGCAGGAGTATTATAAATGCAATTTGAAGAACTCTATCAACCGCTAAGCGATGATGCTAAAGCACGTGCTAAAAAAGTAAAATTGCTTATTTGCGATATTGATGGTGTATTTTCTGATGGGCGCATTTACTTAGGCAACCAAGGTGAAGAACTAAAAGCATTTAATACTAAAGATGGATTTGGTATAAAAGCGCTCATTAATAGCGGCTTTAACGTTGCGGTTATTACTGGACGTCACTCGCAAATTGTACAAAACCGTATGAGTAGCTTGACCATACAACACATCTACCAAGGTCAAGAAAATAAACTCGTTGCTTATGAAGAACTAAAACATAAACTTGATCTAACGGATGAACAAATTGCTTATATTGGTGATGATGGTCCTGACATGCCAGTGATGGAATTAGTCGGCTTTGCAGTCGCTGTTAACGATGCTCACCCGCTAATTAAGCGCCTGTCACACTACACCACACAAATGCCTGGCGGCTTCGGTGCAGTAAGAGAGCTTACAGACTTATTAATGCTAGAAAATGGGCACCCACTGACCACACAAGGTACAAGTTCATGAATATAGCGCGCATAATATTAAGCGTTTTATTCATCAGCTGTATGGTTTGGCTTTGGTACCCTTATTTTACGCAAACAAACATTACTACACAGAGCACATCTGAGGTTATAGCTGAGCCTGATTATACTGCAATAGAACTAAAACAAACTGCGTATGATGAGCAGGGCAAAATAAGTCACAAAGTGACAGCTGCCAAAATGGAGTTATATCAACAATTAGGTTTTACCTTTTTTGAAAAACCTATTTTTACTTTATATAACGAAAAACAGGCTTGGCGCATAAATGCTGATGAAGCAACCCTGTACGAAGGCAAACAATTAGTTTTAGAAGGTAATGTTGTCGCTAAAAATCTAACCGATAAAGCAATGATAGAAAAAATCGATGCCGATAATATTCAAGTTGATATAAAGCTACTAACAATGCGCTCAGAGCAACCTGTAGTTGTAACTGGACCTAATTTAAAGATCACTGGTAAAGGCCTAGAAGCCGATCTAAAAACCGAAGTGATAAAACTTATTAACCATACGCGAACCATATATTATGACCAATAAATTTTCAAAAATACTTATTATCCCAACGTTTTTATTAGCATTTAACAGTAATGCAGCAGAGCAGTCGACTCAACCGGCTGCCAACCAAATCTCAATAAGTGCCGATAAACAAGAAGGCCAATTAAAAGCCAATGTGGGTATTTTCGAGAAAAACGTTGAAATTATTCATGGAAATCGCCGTATTACCGCCGACCGTTTAGAAGTACACAAACGCGAAGAGCTCGGTGATAATAAGCAGCTATTAATTGCCACAGGCAGTCCGGCACATTTTGAAGAAAAACAACCCGATGGCACGACTATGAGCGCAAGTGCTAATGAAGTGCGTTACGATGTATCTAAGCGTTTTTTAACGCTTGTTGGTAATGCACAAGTATCACAAGCTGGGCAAAAAATAAATGCAAAAAGTATTACTTACGATATAGAACAGCAATTAATTAGCGCTGAAAAAGATGAAAATTCAACGGATCGCGTTCACACAATTTTAGTGCCTATTGAAGCTAAAAAAAGTAAAACAAGCGACAAAGGCCAACCATGAGCACATTAAAAGCAGAACTATTAGCCAAAAGCTATAAAGGCCGTGAAGTTGTAAAAAACGTCGGCCTTGAAGTTAAAGCTGGCAGTATTGTTGGCTTACTTGGCCCAAATGGCGCAGGTAAAACCACCACGTTTTATATGATTGTGGGCTTAGTACCTAGCGATAAAGGAAAAATATCTATCGACGATAACGATATTACTCTTTTACCTATGCACAGTCGTGCTAGATTAGGCATAGGCTACTTACCACAAGAGTCTTCAATTTTTAGAAAGCTAACTGTTTATCAAAACTTAATGGCAATTTTAGAAACACGTAAAGAGCTTAAGAAGCAGCAAAGAGAAGATACGCTAAATAATTTATTAGACGAATTTAATATTCAACATATCCGTGACAGCCAAGGTATGGCGTTATCGGGTGGTGAACGTCGCCGCGTAGAGATAGCCCGCGCATTAGCGGCTAATCCCAAGTTTATATTATTAGATGAACCGTTTGCGGGCGTTGACCCAATCTCTGTACTTGATATAAAAAAAATCATAGAACATCTTAAAAATCGTGGGATTGGTGTGTTAATTACCGATCATAACGTAAGAGAAACCCTTGATGTTTGCGAAAAAGCCTACATTGTTTCTCATGGGGAGCTGATTGCATCAGGTACTCCAGAACACGTATTAAATGACAAAACAGTACGCGATGTTTACTTAGGCGAGCAATTTAGGCTGTAACATTTACGCCATGGCTTTAAGCATCTGCTAGTATTAATTATAACAACATAAAAGGATTGTTAGAGATACATGAGGCAATCACTACAGCTGCGCATGGGCCAGCAACTTACAATGACTCCACAGTTGCAACAAGCTATTCGTTTGTTGCAACTCAGTACATTGGATCTCCAGCAAGAAATACAAGAAGCGCTCGACAGCAACCCACTTTTAGAGGTTGAGGAGCAAGACTATTCTGAAGACGCTGCAGGTAAAAATGAACAAAAAGCAGACACCGATGATATAACTGTTAGCGCATCTGCCGACGATGCTCCAAGCGAATACGAACAAGACAGCGGCGAAGCACTTGCTAAAGATACGGTAAGTGACGACATGGCGATGGATGTTAGCTGGGACGAGTACATGAGCGCAGCTCCAGCCTCTTCATCAGGTCCAATGCCTGAAGACGAGTCTATATACCAAGGTGCATCAACGGAAACGCTCCACGAGTATTTAATGTGGCAACTTCAACTAACGCCATTTAGCCCTACTGATGAAGCGATTGCGATTGCTATTGTGGAAGCCGTAGATGATTCAGGCATTTTAACACTAAGTTGTGAAGAGATTCTCGAAAGCTTCAACCAAGAAAACGAAGATGATAATGAAGTTGAACTTGATGAAATAGAAGCTGTTTTAAAACGCATTCAATTATTTGATCCGGTCGGTATAGCAGCGCGTAGTTTACAAGAGTGTTTGTGCATTCAGCTTAATCAGTTTGATAAAGAAACACCCTATATTAATGAAACAAAAATGATTTTAACCGAGCACATAGACTTATTAGCAGCTCGCGACTATCGTACATTAATGAAAAAAACGAAGCTCAAAGAAGAAGAGCTTAAAGAAGTAATGACACTCATCCATACGCTAAACCCAAAGCCTGCAGATACTATTGTTAGGGAAGAGTCTGAGTATGTAATTCCTGATGTGTCAGTGAAAAAAATTAAAGGCCGCTGGGTTGTTGAACTAAATCCAGATAGCATGCCAAAAATTCGCGTAAACAGCCAATATGCTGCGATGTCTCGCACTGTTAAATCAAGCGGTGATAGCCAGTTTATACGCTCGCATTTACAAGAAGCTAAATGGTTTATTAAAAGCTTAGAAAGTAGAAACGATACATTATTAAAAGTAACTAACTGTATTGTTAAGCAGCAGCAAGGCTTTTTTGAACATGGTCCTGAGGCCATGAAACCTATGGTTTTAAATGATGTTGCTGAAATGGTGGAAATGCACGAATCAACTATTTCGCGTGTAACCACTCAAAAGTATATGCATACACCTCGGGGGATATTTGAGCTTAAATACTTTTTCTCAAGTCATGTAAGTACCGAAAATGGCGGTGAATGCTCATCTACAGCAATACGTGCACTTATCAGAAAATTAATCGCTGCAGAAAACTCAGCAAAACCATTGAGTGATAGCAAAATAGCGGATATATTGGCTGAGCAAGGAATTAAAGTAGCGAGACGTACAATCGCAAAATATCGCGAATCTCTGGCTATTCCACCGTCAAATCAGCGAAAAAGTCTGATTTAAGACGCAAACAAAGAGGGTAATGCTTATGCAACTAAACTTAACTGGTCGTCACGTAGAATTAACTGATTCACTAAGAGACTATATAAATACCAAATTTGCGAAGCTAGAAAGACACTCTGATCATATTAATAATGTTCATGTCATTCTTGATGTAGAAAAACTAAGCCAAAAAGCAGAAGCAACAATACATGTAAGTGGTGCTGAGTTATTTGCCTCAACTGAGCATCAAGACATGTACGCTGCCATCGATTCGTTGATTGATAAGCTCGATCGCCAAGTAATTAAACACAAAGAGAAGCTTGCTCGACACTAATATGATGAAATTAAGCTCACTTATATGCCAGGACTGCAGCAAAGCTGCGGTCCTTTTTAATAGCAAAAAAAGAATTTTAGAGTTTATCAGCGAACTTGCTCACGATAAGCTTCCGTACCTTTCTCAACAAGATATTCTTAGCGCTTTACTAAGTAGAGAAAAGCTAGGCAGTACTGGTATAGGTAGAGGCATAGCGATCCCTCACGGGCGCATGAGCGGTGCACAAGAGCCCTTAGCCTTAGTACTCGTTAGTGAAACACCTATTAGCTTTGATGCAATTGATAATCGTCCCGTTGATATTTTTGTTGCACTCATCGTACCAGATGGTGATAACCAGCAGCACTTAAAGACTCTGGCAACCATTGCTGATAAACTTAACGACAAAGAATTTTGTAAGCAATTGCGCAGTGCAAAAACGGATACCGAACTGTATCAAGTTATTGTTAAGCAATCGTAATTAATATAAAGGGTGATAAATGGAGCTAATTATCATAAGTGGCCGATCAGGTTCTGGTAAGTCGGTTGCTTTACGCGTTGTTGAAGATTTAGGTTATTATTGCGTAGATAACATTCCGTTAAATCTTTTACCTTCTTTGGTACGCAGCGTTTCTGATAACTACGATAAAATCGCAGTGAGCATTGATGTACGAAACCTTCCTAAGGAACAAGAACAGTTTAATGATATTCTTGAATACTTACCCGGTTTTGCAAAGCCTACTTTATTTTATTTAGACAGCGAAGATCAAACACTGATAAAACGTTTCTCTGAAACTCGCCGCTTACATCCCCTATCGGTTGACTCGCTGCCGCTTGATTTAGCAATCAAAAAAGAAAAAGAATTACTTGATGTACTGACCAATCGAGCAGATTATATGATTGACACAAGTGACTTAAGTGTTCATCAACTTGCTGAATCTATTCGTGAAAAAATATTAGGAAAAAAAGACAAGCAGCTTATTGTCACGTTTGAATCGTTTGGTTTTAAACACGGTATCCCTAAAGAAGCAGATTATGTATTTGATGCACGCTTTTTGCCAAATCCGCACTGGGAGCCTGAGTTAAAACCGTTAAATGGGTTAGATCAACCTGTTAAAGATTATTTAGCGAGTCATAGCATAGTGCAAAAGTTCACATGGCAAATTCAAACTTTTGTACAAACATGGTTACCCCATTTAGAACGAAATAACCGCAGTTACCTAACGATTGCTATTGGCTGTACTGGTGGGCAACATCGCTCAGTGTATTTAGCACAAACAATTGGTGAAAGCTTTGCGATGACACACCCCAATGTAAAAATTCGCCACCGAGAGCAAGAGAAATAATTCTCACATAAAATAATAATCAGTTCAGCTTAGGTAGGGTAACGTATGCGCTTAGAAGATACCTTTTTAATACAAAACAAATTAGGGCTACATGCTAGAGCTGCAACTGTATTAGCTCAATTGGCCGTAAAGTTTGACGCTTCGATAACCTTGTTCCAAGATGAAAAAGAAGCGGCGGGTGATAGCGTACTCGCATTAATGCTACTTGAAAGCAGCCAAGGTAAAGAAGTTAAGGTAGTATGTGAAGGCCCTGATGCAGAGCAAGCCTTGAGCGCCGTTGGTCAACTAATATCACAGCGATTTAACGAACAAGAATAGTCAGTAATAAATACTTAAAAAGTAAAATTAAATTAGTTAACCTGAACTCTGGTTAAGAGATTTACTAACGTATTGAATCAGGTGATATTTAAATTTATTTTCTCTAGCCAGAGATTTTCAGTGAAAATAAGGCGAATTTACGCGTCAATAGCGGGCCTATTGCAAGTAAATTCAACGCAGTTAGCGCTGAAAATAGCTGCTTGAGATAGATTTATTATCCAGAGTTCAGGTTAGTTAACCTCTCCCACCAAAGTAATATTAAAATTAATTAAGGATGCCAATGCCCGAAGCTTTTGAACAAGACTATCCACTACAACAACTAAAACAAGTGACTAAGTCGCTTAACAGTGGTCAATTTGTTCAAGTTAGGCGCATGTTAGCAAAAACAGCTCCTTGTGATACTGCATTATTATTAGAATCATCACCGCATAAAATTCGCCGACTCCTTTGGCAATTAGTTGACCCTGATGTACAAGGTGATGTACTTGAAGAATTATCTGAAGATGTTCGTTTAGGCATTATTGCCCAAATGGAACCTAAGCATATTGCGGCCGCAACTGAAGATATGGGCCACGATGACTTAGGTGAAGTACTCCGTAGCCTGCCAGACACCGTTTATAAAGACGTTGTTAGCGCAATGGACATTCAAGACCGTGAGCGAGCAACACAAGCACTTTCTTATCAAGAGCGCTCCGCTGGTGCGCTAATGAATACCGATACGGTGACCATTCGCCCTGACGTTACGCTCGATGTTGTACTTAGATATATTAGGCTACGCGGAGAGCTACCTGAAGGCACCGATGACCTCTATGTTGTTGATAAACATAACTGCTTTATAGGCGCTTTATCGCTCAGTACATTATTGACTAACCCGCCCGAAAAAATTGTTCGCGATTTGATGGATGAAGATTGTGAGTCAATTCCAATTTCAATGGATGAAAGTGAAGTCGCACAACTCTTTGAGCGTCATAATTGGATATCAGCCCCTGTTGTTGATGACAACGCTCAACTACTTGGTCGTGTCACTATCGATGATATTGTTGACGTAATCCGAGAAGATGCCGAGCATAGTTTACTCAGTTTAGCGGGTCTTGATGATGAAGAAGACACCTTTGCGCCTGTTTTAAAAAGCTCGAAAAAACGCTCAGTTTGGCTAGGAGTCAACTTATTAACCGCACTTGCAGCAGCCTTTGTAGCTAGCTTTTTTGAAGGCACTTTAGATGTATTACCAATTTTAGCGGTACTTAACGGCATTGTCCCTTCTATGGGTGGTGTTGCAGGTAGTCAATCATTAACCCTTGTTATTCGTGGTATTGCTGTCGGCCACATAAATCAAACTAACCAACGATTTTTGATGATGAAAGAGCTTGCCATTGGCGCGCTAAACGGCATTTTGTGGTCACTGTTAATAGCGGGCGTTATTGCCCTATGGCAATGGGACTTTATGCTGGGTGGCGTACTCGCCTTTGCGATGTTTATGAACTTAGTGGTGGCTGGAGTTGCTGGTGCTAGTATTCCGATAATTCTTAAACGAATGAATATAGACCCAGCGCTTGCAGGGAGTGTGGTGCTCACTACTGTTACAGACATCGTTGGTATATTTGCCTTTTTAGGTACAGCCACTTGGCTGTTAGTTTAGCTTTCTAAAACTTATATTTAAAAAAAGCGGGAAGTTAAATTTAACTTCCCGCTTTTTTATAGCTTAAAAATTTTAACAACATTATAGAGTGATTTAATTCGTTAAATTGTTCAAATCTTTATGCCGGTTGGTATAAACCCTATTATCGGGCTCTTTGGCGGTTACCACCGACTTTAGGCTTAGTGTTTGCCTTTTTAAATTGGCTAAAACCTGTGTGGCGCGTTAATGCAGGTCGCCCTCCCTTGCTACTACCTTTACCGGCTTTTTCATCACGTCCTTCTTCAGGCACTAAACAGCCAGGCCCTTTACCAATTAAATTAGCTTTACCCATTTTACGCAGTGCCTCACGTATCATCGGCCAACCAGCTGAGTCATGGTAACGTAAAATTGCTTTATGCAATCTACGTTGACGTGCCCCTTTAGGGACAGGCACGACTTCTGAGTTATTTTTTATATTACGTAAAGAATTCATCTCTGTATGATAAATAGTTGTCGCATTAGCCATGGGTGATGGGTAAAAGTTTTGCACTTGATCTAGCTTAAAGTCATTCGACTTAAGCCATAAAGCCATGTTTACCATGTCCTCATCTTTTGTGCCTGGGTGAGCTGAAATAAAGTAAGGAATTAAATACTGCTTTTTACCGGCTTCTTTTGAGTATTTATCAAATAATTCTTTAAACTGATCATACGCGCCCATACCTGGTTTCATCATTTTTGATAATGGACCATCCTCGGTATGCTCTGGGGCTATTTTTAAGTAGCCACCGACATGATGCGTTACTAACTCTTTAACGTAGCGAGGGTCGCGTACTGCTAAGTCATAACGCACACCCGACGCAATCAACACCTTTTTAATACCCTTAACTTCACGTGCTTTTTTATACAAGTCTATTGTTGGCGTATGATCTGTATCCATGTGCTTACAAATATCTGGATACACACATGATAAACGTCTGCAGGTACTTTCTGCTTTTTTACTGGTACAACGCAATTTATACATGTTCGCCGTTGGGCCACCTAAATCAGAAATAACACCGGTAAAACCTGGTACTTTATCTCTAATTTGTTCAATTTCTTCAATAATTGACTCTTGCGAACGGCTTTGAATAATACGCCCTTCATGCTCTGTAATTGAGCAAAACGAACAACCACCAAAACACCCACGCATAATGTTCACCGAGGTTTTAATCATATCGTAAGCCGGTATTTTCGCATCACCGTAACTTGGGTGAGGAATACGCTGATACGGTAAACCAAATACAGCATCCATTTCATGGGTTTCCAACGGATATGCTGGGGGATTTACCCAAATAGATCGATCGCCATGACGCTGATACAACGCCCTTGCACAACCAGGGTTTGTTTCTTGATGCAAAATACGCGAAGCATGCGCATATAAAGGTTTATTAACGCTGACTTGCTCATAGGCAGGTAATTTAACGTAAGTTTTTTCCCACGGTTTAGGGCGCGCGGGCTGAACCATAATTGGTTTTGCAGCTTCCGCTTTTAAATCAATACCGGCTTGTTTAAATTCAGACTTACTACAGCCAACATCATCCGCGCCGTATGGATTTGGAATAGGATCTATTTTACCAATTTTATCTATCGCGGTAGAGTCGCTACCACGCCAACCTGGTAACGGTTCTTTTCGAATAACGGCTGTGCCACGAATATCCTGAATAGTATCCATCGTTTCACCCGCAGCAATGCGATGTGCGACTTCAACTAACGGACGCTCTGCGTTGCCGTAAATTAAAATATCGGCTTTTGCATCAAACAAAATACTACGACGTACTTTTTCTTGCCAGTAATCGTAATGAGCAATACGGCGCAGACTGGCTTCAATACCACCAATAACAATGGGGATGCCTTTGTATGCTTCACGGCATTTTTGAGAGTAAATCATTACGGCGCGATCGGGGCGTTTACCACCGACATTATTTGGCGTGTAAGCATCATCATGACGCATACGTTTTTCGGCAGTATAGCGGTTGATCATTGAATCCATGTTCCCAGCTGTTACACCAAAAAATAGATTCGGTCTGCCGAGCTCCATAAATGCATCTTTAGAGTCCCATTCTGGCTGGGCAATAATACCCACTCTAAAACCTTGCGCTTCAAGTACACGACCAATTACCGCCATGCCAAAACTAGGGTGATCAACGTAAGCGTCACCACTGATAATTATTATGTCGCAGCTATCCCAGCCAAGTGCATCCATTTCTTCACGTGTAGTTGGTAAAAATGGCGCGGTGCCATAACATTCAGCCCAATACTTTGGGTATGAAAATAAGGCGCGCTTAGCTTTGAGTGTGCTCATAAATTTGGCCGTAGAATAACAAAAGGCGCGAATTATACCCTACTACATTGTTTATATATACAACTAACCAAAGGAGGTATTTTATTATTCAATAATTTACTTTAGAGAGCATTGCGAGGCCGTGTTGACCTTTGTCGATTGAAATTTGTTCAACCTAGGGACGGTTGAATCGCGGCGTGAGGTTTGTAACCTAGTAGGCTCGGTAACAACTCCTGCGTTATCGTCTATTTATGGGGAACAAGCATAGATCATAGGCTCTGCCTTGCTTAAATACCAAACAGCCTGCTGCAAATTCAACCTCGAAAGATCAACATGCCCTAGCTAAAGGTTGAACTTACACTGTACGTTTGGTTTTAGACAAAACTAAACTTATTAAGGATGGTTACACCCTGCTATAAAAACAGGTAAAAGCAAGGCCTGTATAAACGAAGCAAATTTACTTACTTTTTACTTAGCTTTTTAAAAGTCAGCAATCTGAAAGGATTAATAATTTTTAAGTAACTCATTAAACTTTTGGTTTATAAATCAATTCATACTATATTTGGCTTATAAATCTTTACCTTTGTATATTGAGCATTCTTTTATAAGGCGCACTTATTAAATTATTAAAAACGTTATTACAATTTCTCTTTATATTATTACTGCTGGCTTTAGTAATTGGCTTAACGCTACCTCAAAATTACAGTGTTGATAAAAAAATGGTAATAAACGCAGATACTCGCACTATTAAATTATTAGTTAGCGATTTTGATCAGTGGCATAAATGGTCCCCATGGCAACAAGTGGATACATCAATTCGTTTTAGCGTTAATGAACCGAGTGCTGGCGTAGGGGCTCATCAATCATGGGTTAGTAAGTGGGGTTATGGAGAGATGACCATTACTTCCATAAATAAAGATAAAATAGCATTTAACTTACTATTAGATAATGAACATATAGTACAAGGAACCTTAGAGTTTGCTCAAGCAAATCAAGTCATCATGGTTACATGCCATATTGAAGGTCAGGCAACTACATTATTAATCTCAGGCTATATGGCTATGTTCTACAAATATATATTAAGTAATGCAGTAACCTTGGGGTTAAATAATTTAAAAACAGTCGCTCAACTATATGAGCCACAAGCTACTACGGACAGCCATGACAGTAAAAACAGCACAAGCCCGAATTAATCTCGCTAACATAATTGAGTCATTACTTGGCTACTCAGTCGCAAAAATAGCAAGCAATGGGCTTTCCTCATCAAATGAGCAAAGTTATGGGCCACAAGGAAGAATAAAACCTCTGTACCACATCAATAGTGATAACTCTATTTTAGCTCGCGCTCAAAAAAGACAAGATCTATTACTCATTAAACAACAACAAAATATTGAAGCAATTTTATCAATGGCAATGAGTTTTTGCCCTGATGTAGCCAGTAGTCACCGACCGGATGCAGACTGGGTTGAGCACTTTGTTGCTTTATGTGAAGATACTTCTAATGAGTCAATGCAAACGCTATGGGCAAAAATTTTAACGGGAGAGACTCTCAATCCTGGGACTTTCTCAATTAAAAGCCTGCAAACTCTCAAGCACATGACCCAGCGCGAAGCCGACTCGTTGCAAAAATGTGTTTCACTTTCTGGCTATAATGAAAAAGACGACAGTCATTTTATTTTGCTTGGCTTTTATAAAAAGCCATCCCTGTTTGATTTACTGCGCAAGGGCAATAAAGTGTCATTAAATTTAGGAAGAACAGGCATTAGCTTCCCTGATATTTTAACGCTAATGGACCTTAACCTACTCTATAGAAAAGAAATTGAATCAGCGGTACTTAAAGCAGGACAAGAACTTACACTGTCTTTTTTGTCACAAAAAGTAACATTAAAAGCAAAAAGCAGTGATTTAGTATTGAGCTATTACAAATTCACTCAAACCGGTGATGAGCTATCTAAACTTATTAATTTTCCAATCAACAAAGTCTACAAGCAATTGATTAATAATGCATTAGAGGGAGAGTTTGAGTTAGCATGGCATGCTATAAAATAGCACACCACACTTTATTTAATTAGTCTGTGCTAATTAGAAGTGAACTTGCACACCTACAAATGGGCCTGACGCATCAATATTAGTATTAATATCATCAACGTCGTCTAACTCCAAAGTCATAGAGCGATAACCTGCTTTAACTGCAACATCTACAGCTAGGTTATCAAGCAGTTCCCACGCTACACCCACTTGATAATCTTGTACTTTGCTGTCGTCGATAGCTAAGAAACTACCTTCAACAAACATGCTTAAACCTGTAAATGGTAGACCAGCTTCAGCACGACCGTAAGCTAGTGGTACAAAACCTGAAAAATCAACGTTTTCTGTAAAGTTAGCACCACCAGTTTGCGTAGTACCCGTTACTATCATATCACCGTCAAACTGCTTTACATTTAAACCTAAATCAATCGAGATCAAGTCGTTATCAAATATTTCGTAGTAAAAAATATAATCAATATGTGTCAAATCGTTTACCGAATTAACAGCAGTACCCACGACATAATCAGAACCATTAAAACTAAATGTATCAGTTAATACTGCAGAGCCATTTAATTCAAGCTCTGTATATTTAAATTTGAAATTAGGTACTACAGGGACTGGGTGTTCAAGCGCGATGTAATAACTTACAAATGTTTCATCTTTAAATTTAAAATCTTGAGGTTGATTTCCTTTATAAGAAAACTGACCATCGCTATCTGATTTCCAACCATCAACACCTGCGTACAAGCCTAATAACGTATCAGCTTGTGCTGCTGGTGCTAAACATGCCAGTGAAAGGGCTGCTGCTAAACAATACTTTTTCATTTTTTATCCTTGAGCTAATAGCTCGCTAAGTTCGATTAAAGCCGCGTTGGCTCTAGAAATATAATTTGCCATAACCAAAGAATGATTAGCTACATAGCCAAAACCATTTCCGTTTAAAATTATTGGGCTCCATACGGTTTCTTGAGTTGCTTCAAGTTCACGTATAATTTGTTGTACACTTACACGGGCATTCTTCTTTTCAAGTACATCAGCAAAGTCATACTCCACGGCCTGTAAAAAATGCAATAGTGCCCAAGTTGCACCGCGAGACTCATAAAACACGTCATCAATCTCTAACCATGGTGTTCTTATTTGTTGCTGTAATGGCGCAAGTGTCGCTTGTTTATTAGATGAATTACCCGCTAAATCTGTGTTTACTTTTTCTTGGCCTACACTAGCACTCAAGCGCTGACTTAAGCTGCCTAGGCGCTTTTCTGCTTCTTTAAGCCAACCGCGAAGATTATCAGCCCGTGCGTAAAATTGACTATCACGCTCGTGTTGATTTGCAATTTGCGTACGATAAACAACTAAGTAATCAATCCCTTTTTGATATTCACCTTCAGCACTTGGCCATGCCCATGCTTCAGAGCTTATATTAAACTGTGGCTGCGCTTTTTTAAGTGCTTCATGTTCAGTTGACTGTGATTGTGAGCGGCTAAAATCTTTACGCATAGAAAGTGATAAATCACGCACCATTTCTAGTGCACCATATTCCCATGCTGGCATGTCATCCATAATCACACTTGGCGGCATTACATCATTTGACAAATAGCCTCCTGATTTATTAAGTAAGGTATTTGCTACTGTGATTAATGTGGAGGTGGTGATATAGCCCGTTACTATTTTTTCGTTACGCAGCTGTGCTTGCTCTTTTGCATTTGCAACAACGTCAAAGCGTGAAGGCTCGGTGCTCCAATATACAGCAATGGCATAAAATATGATGAGCAGTAAAACAATTGCTCCTGCTATTTTTCCTTTATGTTGCGACATACATACTCCTAATGGTGGGAATGTTGTGTTGATGACTTTGATTGCTTCGCTTGCGATTCAAGCGACACCACCTGCGCATTAGTGAAAAGGCGGTTGCCATCACTAAAATATAGCGTGAGTTTACGTTCTTGCCCTACTTTTAGTGGCTCTTGTGGCTCAAACACCATTAAATGATATCCACCAGGTTGAAAGATTACACTTTCATGGCCTTTAATTACTACTGAGTCAACCTTTTGCATTTTCATCATGCCATCAACGTGTGAATGCTCATGTATTTCTACACGCCCTACACCATCAATGCTCGCTTTTATTAGCGTTGCAGCTGCTTTATTGTGATTAGTAATTGTTAAATACCCTACACTTGATGTACTTGCAGGTAAAAACTCTCTAACTTGAGCATTATTTACTATAAGTTCTGCGGTATCAGCGTCATGATCATGTCCAGAATGCGCCGCCAGTGATGACGAAAAAAAACCAAACATTAATGTAGTCGCTATCGAAAAACACCATTTCATCATCATTATAATCCTTGTTAAAACATAAAATAACACGCTAAATTTAACATAGTTACTTTATAATAGTCAGTAAAATTAAGGATTAAGAAATCATTTTTTTGTTATCAGCAACTAACCAACACACTATTGCGATAAACAATAACGGCCATGCAATAATTACCGAGCCAAACAGTAAGGCTAAAATAGTACCCACTAATGCAACTACACCAGCACCAATTAACCCCATAGCTACAAGCGCAACAACAACCACTACTGCAACTATTGCTGCAAATGCACCTACCAGCTCAAGCCCTGCCCAGCTAATATCAGCAATCCAAAGCGGAAACTGCCAAGTATCAAAGTGCGTAAACGATATTAAATTAGTAAACAACAATAAATAAACAAGTACACATACGACTAAGGCTTTCATTGGATTACTCCTTAAGATATTTTTTCATCAAGGCAGCAATGTGCAATAAAATAACCTAATGCAATTGCAAACGGAAAACTCAAAAATAACAAAATAGTGACCAAACGCGTTGACCACACTGGAAAATCTAATCGATATGCCAAACCACTACACACACCCGATATTTTTTTATCAAGCGTATTTTTATACCAGCCACGTTGACGATTAAAACTATTCATAACACCCTCCTAAGCAGTTTGCTTTACGTTAGTTTTTAAGCTCGCTTTTAAACTTGCAAGCTCTGCATCAATTTTTTCATTTTTAACTAACGACTCTATTTCAGATACAGTCGAGCTTGCTGAGTCAGTGAGTTCATAAGCTTCTACTTGCGCCTCAATACCTTCAACACGTTGCTCAATTTGTTCAAAACGAGATAACGCATGCGCCACTTTATCGCTTTGTAATTGGGTATTAATTTTATTTCTTGCAACAACAACGTTATGACGCTGTGATAATTGAGTTTGCTTAACTTTGGCTTCTGCCATTTTTTGTTGAAGACGCTCACAATCGTTTCTAATTTTTGTAATAGACTCTTGAAGGGCCACTAATTGAGTTTGCTTATTCGCAATACTTTCGCTCAGTTCCTGCTTTGCAACTAATGCTGATTTAGCAAGATCATCACGCCCTCTTTCAACAGCAAGTTCAGCTTTGGTTTGCCATGTTAAGAGCGTGTTTTTTTGAGTATCAATTTGGCGGTTGATTATTTTCTCTTCGCACAATAAGACTGCTGCAGTACTACGACACTCATTCAGTGCATCTTGCATCTCGCTAAGCATTAAATTGACCAGCTTTTTAGGATCTTCTGCTTTATCAAGCATGGCAACAATGTTTGATTGAATTACATCATTTACGCGATTAAATATGCCCATGGTATTCTCCAGTTGATTTTAAATTGATTACAACAAGACGATTCCAAGAGTTGTGCCAAGTCAATTAAAATAGAAGTAAATACAATAATATCAGTAGATTAAGCAGTTTATAACCAAAATAAGAATGACTTGAAACTGAATGAAATAAAGTGTAATTAGCCAATAAAGTATGTTTTTGACTACTTTTTAGGATCAAAAAAGCCACTCGAAAGTGGCTCAATATTTAATGCTTGTGCATAACTTTATTCTGGTACAAAGCTGAGTGCCTTATCCATAACCGATAAATCTGCTTGCTTGCCATGACCGTTTTCAGAAAGGTGGCGCCTAAACCCACGTGCGCCTGGTTGTCCCTGAAAAATACCGAGCATATGGCGCGCAACATGCCAAAAGTTGGCCCCCAAGCGCATTTCTTCTTCAATGTAGTCATACATAGAACGTACTACATCATGACGAGATTGCGTATTGGCAGCATCACCATATATTTTTTCATCAACGTCATTGAGCATAAATGGATTACTGTAAGCTTCGCGACCAATCATTACACCATCGATATGTTGTAGGTGTTCTAGGCTCTGCTCAATTGTTTTTACACCGCCATTTAGGCTTAAATCAAGCTGTGGGTAATCTTTTTTAAGCTGGTAAACACGAGGGTAATCAAGAGGTGGAACTTCACGGTTTTCTTTCGGACTTAAGCCATTGAGCCACGCTTTACGAGCATGAATAATAAAATCATCACACCCTACTTTATGAGACGCTTCAATTAACGCACATAAAAACTCATACGAATCCTGCTCATCAATACCAATACGCGTTTTAACGGTAACCGGAATAGTAACTTCACTTTTCATAGCTGCAACACAGTCAGCAACTAATTGAGGTTCTGCCATTAAACACGCACCAAAACGGCCATTTTGAACTCGGTCTGATGGGCAACCTACATTTAAATTTATTTCGTCATAACCACGCTCACCTGCAAGCTTGGCACATTGCGCAAGTGCTTTAGGATCTGAGCCACCTAATTGCAACGCAACTGGGCCTTCGTGTTTATTAAAATGTAAGTAGTCGCCTCGACCAAATAAAATAGCACCCGTAGTTATCATCTCAGTATACAACACCGTGTGCTTAGTCATCTTGCGATGAAAAGTACGACAATGGCGATCAGTCCAATCAAGCATCGGGGCTACAGAAAAACTTCGATTCAGCTTATTCATTCCCACACCTTATTAACACTGGGTTACAGCTTGGAAAAATCAAATTATATTCTCACTTATTTTTGCTTGTTTTTACACTTTTATGCATATTTTTAAAAAAATGTTCCCTAGGGAACTTTAAAAAGGGACATTTTTTGATGTGTAATTTAAGCGCTCGTGTTAAAGTTTAAGCACTATTATATAATAAAAAAGGAATAATGTATGGCTACTATTTCAGTAGAAAAACGCCAATTAAAAAACGGAGTTTCCTACCGTGGAAGAGTAAGAATTACGAAATTTGGAAAAGTTATCGATAAAGCAGAAGAAACTTTTAAAAATCGTGAATCGGCTAGAAAATGGGCAGAAAAAACAGCTAAAAAACTTGAAGAAAAACAAGCTGAAATTTTGTCTGGAACTTATTACTCAACGAATAAAGACAAGAAATTAAGAGAAATAACTGTTGGTGAACTAATCAATGAATATTTGAAAAATCCTAAAACGTCAAAAGATATAGGAAGAACAAAGGGCTATGTATTAGAGTCTCTGTTAAATTATGATATATCTTTTATAATTGTAAGCCAATTAACACCAGACGATCTAATCCAGCACTGTCAAACTCGTTTAAGTGATATTACAAAACCTTCTCCGCAAACGGTATATCATGACATAACATACCTTCATTCTGTTATTAAACGCGCAAAGCAAGTATTTAAAGTGAATGCCAATACAGCATATCACGAAGAAGCAATACCTGAGTTAGTATCGATGAAGTTAATCGGCAGAGCAGGAAAACGAAGTAGAAGACCAACTAATCAAGAACTAATCTTGTTAGAAGAAGCATTAAAAAAACGGGAAACACATCGCTCAGCTAAAATCCCTTATTCTGATTTACTTCAGTTTTCAATTTACACAGCTATGCGAGTAGGTGAAATTACAAACTTAAAGTGGACTGATGTAGATCATGAGCATAAAACAGTAATAGTGAGAGATAGAAAGGATCCTCGAAGAAAAGAGCAAAATGACTGGGAAGTTCCACTTTTAGGCGAAGCTTATTCAATATTATTAAAACAAAAGAATAATATTGACCCAGAAAAACCAAATTTAATATTTCCTTATAAATCTAAAAGCATTACTGCTGGCTGGCAACGTGTGAGAGCAGCATTAGGCATTGAGAATTTGCGGTACCATGACTTGAGACGTGAAGGAGCATCTAGGCTTGCAGAACAAGGATATGACATTAGGACAGTAGCTAAAATCACAGGTCATAAAAATTTAAATATCCTTTATGATATATATTCAACGTTAGAAATCAAAGCGTTTTCAAAAAGGGAAAATGAAAAATATTATGCTAATAAATAGTAATTATAAAAAACTCCCCTCCATGAAAAATGGGGGGATTACCGATTAAAAAGCTGAACCCAAATCTAATATTTTCAATTTCAGGGTGATCAGGTGCTTTAAAAAGCAAATTATTCTCCTCTAACCAAATGAGCATTATACCCTGCTCTGCATTACTAAAGTCAGTATGCCTCTATATTGTCATTAGCTCTGAAATTAACTCTCGATTACGATTATCAAGACCAACGTCTATTCTAAATATTTTAAAGTCACCATCTCCGATTTATTATCTTTTCTTTTCTTTTCTTTTCTTTTTCAGAATGAAAACCCGCCTATCGGAGATAGGTTTTAGTGGGTTAAAACTTTTTATCTACTAGTCTTGAATTTTTTAAATATATGGTCTTATTAAAGTATAACTACTTAACTATTAATGAAAAAATTCGCAGCTGTTAGAACCGCATATTACAAAGATCAAGCATTAAGTAAAGATGTTAAGAAAAATGCTTGGATAAAAGAAAAACAAAAAGACGGCTCAATTATAAGTGTAAAAAAGCAAACGACAGTCAGAAAATCGTACAAAAGCGCAATTGCAGAACTTGAACATGTAATGCGAACAGGGAATACAAACTCTGTTAATATTTTTGATGAATACACACATCACAACTTGTAGTGGTCAACTAATTTTGGCCACAGTTTTAGAATCTTGATATCTAACCTCAGATTCATTTGGCGCTAAACCAGCATTATAATGATGTGGCCTAACATTATTGTAATATCCATTTATGTAATCGCTCACGCTATATTTAGCGTCTATAAAGTTTTCATATCCAACCTTTGGCATCCATTCTGTCTTAAAACTTCTAAAAAATCGCTCCATTGGCGCATTATCCCAACAATTTCCACGTCTACTCATACTTTGTGTCATTTTATAGCGCCATAAACGTTGGCGATATTTTAAACTTGTATAATGGCTACCTTGGTCTGAATGGAACATGAGTCCTGTCGGTTTCCCTCTGCTTTCATATGTGAGTTCAAGCGCTTTTAGCGTTAAATTAGTATCTGGTGACAACGACATTGCCCAGCTAACCACTTTGCGTGCAAATAAATCAATAACCACGGCTAAATAAGCCCAGCGATTGCCTGTCCAAATATACGTCACATCACCGCACCACACGGTATCTGGCTCAACAACATCAAACTGTCTATCAAGCAGGTTTGGGATTTCAAGGTGTTCATTACCACCACGTTTATATGAATGTTGAGGTACTTGGCAGCTTTCGAGCTTTAATTTAACCATTAGCTTAGCTGCACGATAACGGCTCAATTCAAAATCATTGTTCGTTGCTATCGCTGCGATTGTCCGTGCCCCTGCTGAACCACCACTCATCGCATGTATTGCTTTTACTTCAGCCTCTAACCTTACTTGCTCAGGTGTCGGCGTTGTATCCCGTATGGCCCAGTACTTATAGCTGCTGCGATGCACATTGAATACGCGACATAGCACATTAATTGGATAACGCTCTCGTTGATTTAATTTCTCAATTAACGAGAATTGTTCAGGGAGTCGGACATCAAGAGAGCGGTGGTGTATTCAATCGGTCAATGCGTTGGATTTGCTTTTTAAGTTCGCGGATTTCAATTTGTTCGGGCGTCATTGGTGAAGCTGATGGTGACTGACCATTGCGTTCTAGCTTTAATTGAGTAACCCACTTACTGACGGTTGATTTACCCACCCCCATCGCTTTTGCTGCGTCTTCTTGCGTATAACCTTGGTCTACTACAAGCTGAGCCGTTTCTAATTTAATTGCCGCTGAATATGTTGCGCGTTTTAATTTCGTCATTTTTTTACCCAAATTTGTATGCTTATTAGCATAACATTTCTTTCTTAATGGGTGGCCAAAATCACTGTACCACTACAAGGGCGAACGGTCGCAAAAGCAAATGGAAAACATCTTGGTCGCCACAAAAATGAAACTTTGCATGCTCAGATTAAAGAACTTTTTATGAAAGGGATGAATAAAAAGTTAATTTCAGAAACCTTAAATTGCTCAAGGACAACTGTGTATCGATGCTTGGCTAGCTAGCTTTAATTGAAATTGAATTCACTTTTAATGGATTACCTTAATATTATCTTAAATACTAATTTGGATGGACTGTACTGTCTTATATTACTGATAAATAAAATGAGTTTTTAATTATAGGGTTTATTGCTATAGTCTTTAACGATTAAACTTAAGACCTATTGGCTAATGGATATCAATACATGGAATGTAGGTAATCAATGAATTCGACTAGAGCATGAGTTGTAAATTGTTGCCACTATAACAATCAGGAAATCTTATGATTAATCAAAAAAGTGCAACTACATCCACTATGTACCTTCTCATGGCAGAATATGGTTCAAGTATTATGATTCCACTGGAAGATCTAGCATTTAAAGTGCTAGGTATGAGTGTAAATACAGCTAAACGCAAAGCAAGAAGTAATGAGCTTCCTTTCGCTGCAGTTAAGCTAAATAATAGTCAAAAAGCTCCATATTTAGTTCATATTCATGACTTAGCAGCATACATTGAACAGCAATGTTCATCTGCAAGAATTGAGTGGGGAAAAGCACAGTGTTTTTAGTAACGCGCGGAAAAGGGGGCAAGAAATTGTCCCCTTTTTTTATATCTTACAAAATTTCACTTATCGCCAATCTTCGAATAATCTAAAAATATATGTAACTCCATTAATTGACCTATAAAAACTCTATAAATCATGAATTAAATCCCCCTGAATCATTGTTTTATAAATTCTAATATCTCTCCAAAAATCCAAGTATAACTTGGAGCTTTACTTATCAATAATACCTAACATTAACACTCTGCTTTTTTAAGAGGTTCAAGTGAGAGAACAAAAAGAAATCAATAGCCTAATTTCAAAGAACTTGCGAGCAATACGACAAGAGAGAGGTCACTCACTTCAAGCTTTAGGGGATCTTTTAAATGTATCTAATCAGCAATATTCACTATTTGAACTAAATAAAAATCGTATTTATGCGTCTCAACTGGCAGTCATAGCTAATTTTTATGAAGTTAGCATAACTTATTTTTTTACTAACTAGCCTCGTAAAAGTTACCACTCAGATTAAATTTAAATGGAATTACTATGGAACAAAATATAATAACCGAAGCAAATAGGCTTAAGAACCTTGCTGGCCAAGAGCTTGATGCTCTACTAACTCTAAAATTTAATGAACTTAAAGAGCAAGGAATAATTAAGCAGTTTTGGGGAAAAACTAACTTTAATCACACAGGCTTTACTTATAAATACCAATACAAAACAAACTATATTCTAAAAACTCTTGATGATAAATTAATTATCATCAACAGCAGTAATTCATTTAGAGATCGTGTAAAACAAGATTTATATGACTTTCAAGGAATTATGCAACATGCAGACATTTCGAATGACATTATCGCATCTATCCTACTGTACCCTGATGAAGAATTTGAAAGAAACTCAGGATTAGTAAATTTTAAGTCAAATGTCATAAATAAAGTAGCATATTGCCCTGCATCACATATATTGAGCTTTACAGGTCTAATTCACTTCCTTGAAAACCATAAAATTACTGTTGAACAAGAGAGAGAACGCGAAGAAGAAGAAGCGAATTCATTAATAAAAGATGGCAGTTATTATGGCCTAAGAGGTAATGCTTTTGAAAAAGAGGTTGTTGATTTGCTCAACTGTTACGAGCAACTAAACTTATTTAAGTCAAGCTCCTCAGAAACAGACACATTATATCGTTGTGTATTAGGACAATTAACATCTGATTATACTATAGGCTTGCATGAATTAATTTCTGTCAAAGCCACAAATACTGTTAAAAAACTAGCTAGTGGTGGTAACGCTAAAGCCGATGTAATTATTGAGATTCAGACAGTTAGGGGTGTACTAATGGAGACTATCTCCATTAAGAATACGACTCAAAACCGTGTAAGTTGCCATGATTATCGCGCTGAAGACTTTATTCGAGTTTTGAATATCGCAGGCCAAAAACTAGCTGATTATTTTTTATATTATCAAGAGCTTGGCTCTCACAAGGATTTTGTGGAAGGTTTACCTCCAGGATATTCGGCAGAAGATTTTGAAGCACTACTGATACCTCATCATCAAACTTTTATTGAATGGGCTTTAAAAGGTGAGCATGACCACCAGAACCTTATTGATCCAGGGAAGCAAGTTTCAAATTACCTTTTAATTAATAAGTCGGGTCAGATTAAGTTTACTAAGTTTGATTTTTATATTGATGAAATATATAAAAATTGTAACCACGTTTATGGTGTACCTTTAAGCTGGACTTACCCATCTAAAAAACGTGGTCAAAGAATTCAATTAAAACTTCCGATTATAATTTAGAATAAATGGGGGAAGCTCCCCCCTTTTATGATACTTTTTGACAATTTTTCGATTGCTTTTTAGATAATGCTTTATCAATCTCTTTAGCAATTTCACTAACTACTTTAATTACTACTGAGTTACCCATCTGTCTATACATCTGAGTTCTTGATACAGGAATTATAAAGTCCTCAGGGAATCCCATAATTGCTTTACACTCATTTTTAGTAAGCAATCTTATCCCCGTTTCACCATCTTTAACAAATGTCCCAGTTAGTCTTTGAATCTTATGATAGGTGGATACAAGAGTTTTAACATACCCTTTTGTATTTTCATCAATTAATACAGGTCTACCGTCATCTTTCTTAAATAGATATGACTTTTGTAGATGTTCAGATATTGAGAAGCCTGTAATACCTTTCTCTATATAATCTCCGATATCTGAACTAATCATTGGCGGCTCTGGAAATGAAAAATCAATATCATCTAAAAATGCTACAAGATAAAAACGGTTACGGTTCTGGGGGACGCCAAAGTCTTTTGCATTTAAGAGTGTGGTATGGCATTTATAACCAAGTTTTTCTAGTTCGCTCAAGATGACTTCTAAGGTTCTTCCCTTATCATGATTAACTAGGCCTGAAACATTTTCAAGAAAAACAACTCTAGGTTTTTTATGGTTAACGATTCTTAAGACTTCATGAAACATAGTTCCTTGTGTAGGATGCTCAAAACCTTCTCGTTTACCTATATTACTAAAAGGCTGGCAAGGGAACCCACCACATAAAATATCATGGTCGGGTACATCTTCTGGATTTATCTTTGTAATATCGCCAAACGGTACAACACCATAATTACTATAATACGTAAACTGAGCATGCTGATCGATTTCAGAAGAAAATACACAGCCACCACCTATAGATTCAAGAGATTTACGTATACCACCTATTCCAGCAAACAAGTCTATAAATTTGTATTTTTTATTTTTGTTTATTTCTTGTTCTTTTTTATGAGTCTCAAGAGCTAATTCCTCATGATTCTTTTTAATATCTTTAGGAGTATATTGAGTATATATTTGCTTCATTTCTAGGCTCTCAGGCTGGTAATTCATTTTTATCATAAAAAGCTCCCATTGCTGCCACGTCCTTTTACTGACATGTAAAATATCCGCTGCTTGAGATTGAGTCAAATCCAACTCTTTTCTAGCTAGAACGATTTCTATTGTATTCATTTTAGCTCACGTGTTTATTACGGAATTTTATACTCATTGAGTACTTGAAACAACAAATATCAGTTAGGTATGGGTGTGATCAAAGCTAGACATCAAGAAAAGAGAAATAAATGATAATTGCTACTGTGAAACTTAAAAATAGCCTCGACTCGTCTAATCCAACTTATCCTAAGACAGGGTGCATATAATAAAAGCCAATTAATTACATCAAAACCGAATTGAAAAACACATTACTTTTAATAATGTCTTAGTAAACTCAATATTAATCATCTCTAATGTTCCCCCCCACAGAAACGCTTCAACTTATCCCCTTTTATCCCCTCCATGAAAAAAACAACATTCAATAGATTGTTTTAAAAGAAGAAAGGAAATTAATACGTCCAATCAAGCATTGGTGTCACAGAAAAGCGTCTATCCAAAGTACATTTATTCAAAGCAAACCTCAGGGTATTAAAGTTATTAAGCACAGCTTAAAAGGCGCTGTATTTTACACAAAAGCCTAACGGGCATCAATGTTAAGAAAACACCTGTAATCCAAAGTAATGAGCGATGCCGTTTAAAATATTAGTCACGGCAACAGAGCTTAAAATAAGCCCCATTATTCTACTAACAATACTTGCGCCACTGTCACCTATTAACTTGTGAACATGTGTAGCCATCAGCAGCAATACAAGCACAATGGCCAGCACTGCTAGCATCATAGATGACGTCATTAACTGCTCAACCCACGTATATTCTTCATTTCGGGTCATTAAAACGGCGCCTAACATTGCCCCGGGGCTTGCTATAGAAGGAATTGCGAGAGGAAAAATAGCGGTTTCGGTGCTGTCTCTTACGCTTTTTATTTCGGTTTCAGGTTTACTTTCACCAAATATCATCGAAAGAGCAAAAATAAGTAATACAATACCACCTGCTATTTGAAATGCCGAAAGTGGAATAGCTATGGCATTAAGTAGTTGCTCACCTGCAACAACAAAAAACAAAAGTACAAGGGCTGAAACCCCCACTGCTTTGAATACAACTTTACGTTTAAATTTTTCATCATCGCCACGTGTAACTGCAATAAATACAGGCACTGTACCAATGGGGTCTATTACCGCAAAAAAGAAAATAAAAATAGCTAATAGTTCATGCATTACTAGGTTTCCTAGATAAAAAGCGTTTAATAAAAACGCTGCAACTACAACACAGTATGTTAGTATATCATGGCAAAGTAAGGATGAGAGAATGATGAATATAGAATCACTCGTAAGTAAAGCAAAACAAGTATGTGATAATCGCGGTGCGCGTTTTACACCGATCCGCGAGAAGGTATTTCGTCTGCTCGCCAGTGCGCAAGGCGGTGTAGGTGCATACGACTTACTCGAACAACTAAAAGTAACAGAGTTAGGTGCTAAACCTGCCACTATTTATCGTGCATTAGATTTTTTAGCGGAACTGGGCTTTATACATAAAATTGAAAGTACAAATGCATTTATGCTGTGCCATCACTTTGATCATATTCATCCTGTGCAACTATTAATTTGCGATACATGTGGTTTTGTTAAAGAGCTTCATTCAACCGTTATCTCACATGAGTTAAATAACTTAGCAGCTGAAGGCGGGTTTGTTGTATCAGGACAAACTATAGAAGCGCATGGTAAATGTGAGTCTTGTAGAGCATCATAATCCCCAAAGTTATTCCTAATGGCTATACTCGTATGATATAACCATTTCATAGCACTAATTTAAGAGAACAAATATGAATGTAGAGTTCATCAATCCTTTTTTATCTTCTTTAATCAATGTATTGAGTACAATGGCTCAAACTCAATTAAAGCCTGGTAAGCCGCGTATCAAAACAGATGAAATTGCGTGTGGCGATGTATCAGGTCTGATTGGTATGGTGGGACCACAAACTCGCGGTTCATTTTCAATTACTTTTGATGAAGAGCTTGCACTTACTATCATGGAACGTATGCTTGGTGAACGCCCTGATTCAATTGATGAAGAAGTCACTGACATGGTTGGCGAAATAACCAATATGGTAACCGGTGGCGCCAAAAATTTATTGGGTGAAAAAGGGTTTGATTTTGACATGGCAACGCCTATTGTAGTATCCGGTCAAGGGCATACAATAACGCATAAAAGCCAAGGTAAAAAAATCATCATGCCATTCACTAGTGATGCTGGTAATGCAAATATTGAAGTTAGTTTCGATAAGCTATGAGTTGGCAACAAAAGGTCATAGTATTAAAACCTCGCTCGCGGGGTTTTCATTTAATTGACGACGAAATATTGTCTCAACTCCCTGAGCTTGCCACTTACACAGTAGGATTGTTGCACCTATTCATCCAACACACCTCCGCTAGCCTTACTATAAACGAAAATGCCGATCCTACGGTGCGTATGGATATGGAAAGCCATTTCAATAAATTCGTTCCTGAATGCCAGCCTTATTACCGTCATGATTATGAAGGCGATGACGACATGCCTGCACATATTAAAACCAGCACATTGGGCTGTGAATTAACTATTCCTATTTCTAATGGGTATTTAGCACTAGGTACATGGCAAGGTATTTACTTAGGTGAACATCGCAACTCTGGTGGCGCTAGGCGTATTATAGCAACTATTCAGGGGGAGCGGCTTTAACAAAAGCTCTCGGTTGCAAAGTATTAATACCAAACTGCATAAATCTTTGATCATTTTAACGAATTAAATTGCACTATAACGTCGTTAAAAATTTTTTATTTAGAACAACTAGATACAAAAATTTTTGCCTAGTTCTAGCGTAATTTTCTTAACGTTAAATAGACCCCATATATAAGCAGATTGGTATAACTCTTCTCTACCTCACTCATACCTCATAACTTTAAAGTATAAAACCTTTATTGTAAGCGCAGAGCTTGCTCGCGCGAGAAGCTATAGCTTCTAATAACAAAACTTCAATACTGAATATTACATATAAAATAAAGTAGATAAGAGAGATTTGTGATTATAATTTTGTTTATGATTTTTAATACAGAAAACTTTGAGGGTATAAAAAGATTGGAGCGGTACACGAGGCTCGAACTCGTGACCTCGACCTTGGCAAGGTCGCGCTCTACCAACTGAGCTAGTACCGCATATAAATTTCTAGTTATATAAATAACTTCAATTTCTTTTGGTTAGAAATTGGAGCGGTACACGAGGCTCGAACTCGTGACCTCGACCTTGGCAAGGTCGCGCTCTACCAACTGAGCTAGTACCGCATTTTTATTTCTTCAGTTATTTTACGTTGGTGCGCGACAGGTCGCGTTCAACATTCTAGCCAACTGAGCTAGTACCGCATTTTTATTTCTTCAGTTATTTCACGTTGGTGCGCGACAGGTCGCGTTCAACATTCTAGCAACTGAGCTAGTACCGCATTTTTATTTCTTCAGTTATTTTACGTTGGTGCGCGACAGGTCGCGTTCAACATTCTAGCAACTGAGCTAGTACCTCATTACTTAATTTACTATCACTACAATTTCTTTTGGTTAGAAATTGGAGCGGTACACGAGGCTCGAACTCGTGACCTCGACCTTGGCAAGGTCGCGCTCTACCAACTGAGCTAGTACCGCATTTTAATTATGGATATAAAACGACCACAATAAAAACAACTCAAACACACTAACCCCGCGTGGGTTATCGTCTTGAGCGGGGCAGGATTCTACAATAATCCAATGTGTTTGCAAGTGTTTTTTACAAATTAAAGAAATTTTCTCTATAGACTTTTAATTCCATAATCGAATCTTTAATATCATCCAGAGCAAGATGCGAGCCTTTTTTGTTCACTTTAGCAAGCACTTCAGGCTTCCAACGACGTGCTAATTCTTTAATCGTACTCACATCAAGATTTCGATAATGAAAAAAGTCTTCGAGTTCGCGCATGTATTTATTCATAAAACGGCGGTCTTGCCCAATAGAGTTACCGCACATTGGCGATGCGCCAGCTGGCACCCACTGTTTTAAAAAATCTAACGTTTGCGCTACGGCGTACTTTTCATCAAAGGTGCTTGCTTTACAGCGCGCTGTTAAACCCGATTTACCATGTTGAGTAGTACACCACTCGTCCATGCCATCAAGGAGTTCATTACTTTGATGAATAGCGATAGTTGGCCCTTCGGCTAATATATTCAGGTCTGCGTCAGTGACAACCGTCGCAATTTCGAGTATTTTATCGGTCTCTGGTTCGAGCCCTGTCATTTCAAGATCGAGCCAAATTAAATTTGATTTATTAATAGTCATAATTACCTAAGCGGTGCTTTCCTTTAGATCCAACGCATTTCGATATATCATATTAGCATCAACCGTCGAGCTAAAGCTTTTTTTAGGAAAAGCGACATTTAACTAAGGTTATAGGCCTCCAGTGGCAAAACAGAAAAAATTAAGTAAAGGCCAATCGCGTCAGATCAAGGCCAATCACCAAAAACGCATTAATAGTGCAGACTCAAGGCCAGCTAAAAAAGGCGCGCAAGAATGGCAAACCGACAATTTAGGTCAGGTCGAGAGCGCAATTGTGATCAGTCGTTTTGGCCAGCACGCCGATGTAGAAACTGAAAATGGCGATGTACTGCGCTGTAATATACGCCGTACCGTGTCTAATTTAGTGTGTGGTGATGAAGTATTGTTTCGCCGTGCCAAAGTAAGTGAAGGCGATTTAGCCGGTGTAATTGAAGCCACGCAAGAGCGTCGTTCGCAACTTACCCGCCCTGACTTTTACGACGGTGTAAAAGTTATTGCTGCCAACATTGACCAAATACTCATGGTATCGGCGGTATTACCCGAGTTTACCCCAAGTATTATCGACCGTTATTTAATAGCCTGTGAAGATATGGGTATTGAGCCAATTTTAGTGCTCAATAAAACCGATTTAATTGACGATGCTGGCCTTAGCGAAATACAAAAAGTTCTTGATATCTATCGTAAACTTGATTACCAAGTACTCCTTGTTAGTAATATATCGGGCGATGGTATTGATGAATTAAAAGAAGTACTTGTTGATAAGAATAATATTTTTGTTGGTCAAAGTGGCGTAGGTAAATCAACCCTCGTTAATACTGTATTGCCTAATGCTGAAATATTAACTAAAGAAGTATCCGAAAACAGCGGCTTAGGCCAACACACTACAACCGTTTCGCGCCTTCACCATTTACCTAGCGGCGGTAATTTAATCGACTCGCCAGGAATTCGTGAGTTTGGTTTATGGCACTTAGATGTTGAGCGTGTAACGTGGTGTTTTAAAGAGTTTAGAGAATTTATTGGCGGATGCCGCTTTAGGGACTGTAAACATTTAAACGATCCGGGCTGTATAGTTAAAGAAGCTGTAGCCGATGGCAGAATTTCTCAATTGCGCTTTGACAGCTACCACCGAATTTTAGAAACAATGGCCGATGGCCGTGCCGGCGCTCGTGCGCCTCGCGTATAATTTAGGAAAAAGACTGTGAGTTTAGACAAATTTAAAATCGCAATGCAGTACGCAATGCCAAAACATTTTATTTCACGCGTAGTAGGCAAATTAGCCGCTGCCAAAGCGGGCGCATTAACAACCACATTAATTAAACTATTTATTAAGCAATACAAAATAGATATGAGCGAAGCGAAATATTCAGATCCAGCTCATTATAAAAGCTTTAATGAATTTTTTACCCGCCCTTTAAAAAACGGCGTACGCCCTATGGTAGAAGATAGCAATACCATCATTCATCCAGTGGATGGCGCAATCAGCCAACTAGGCGATATTGTTGACGGACAGCTAATACAAGCTAAAGGTCACGATTACAGCTTGCAAGCTCTGTTAGGCGGCTCACAAGATGATACAACAGCATTTTTAGGCGGTAAATTTGCCACTATTTACTTAGCCCCTAAAGATTATCACCGTATTCACATGCCAATTGATGGCACGCTAAGCAAAATGATTTACGTGCCAGGTGATTTATTTTCAGTAAATCCACTTACAGCGCAAAACGTGCCTAACTTATTTGCACGTAACGAACGCGTAGTAGCAATTTTTGAAACTGAGATTGGTCCGCTTGCTATGGTGCTAGTTGGCGCAACAATTGTAGCCAGCATTGAAACTATTTGGGCAGGTACTGTAACACCACCAGCAGGCAGTGATGTATTTAGTTGGAATTATCCAACTAAAGGCGAAAACGCTATCACGCTTAAAAAAGGTGAAGAAATGGGCCGCTTTAAGTTAGGCTCTACTGTGGTACTTGCATGGGGTGCTGATAAAGCTGAAATACTGGATGATCAACTACCAGAAGTGGTTACTCGCTTAGGTACTGCGTTTGCAAAAATTAACGATTAAAATCAATCGTTAATTCGAAATCAAAAAACCGCGTTTATTTAAACGCGGTTTTTTCATTTTTGTAGGCGTTAAGTTTACTTACGCGAAAAGCGCAGCTTTTGGTTTATATGTAATTGTAGGCTGTAGCGTTTATGTTTTTATGGACTTCGCCCATCACGCCAGCAAGCTCTGCGTCTACAAGTTTGGTACAGAAGCTTAATGTGTTGTAGACGTAGAGCTTGCTCACGTGAAAAGTGTCAGCTTTTGGTTTATATAGTTGCAGGCTGCACCGTTTATATTTTTATGGACTTCGCCCATCACGCCAGCAAGCTGTGCGTCTACAAGTTTGGTACAGAAGCTTAATGTGTTGTAGACGTAGAGCTTGCTCACGTGAAAAGTGTCAGCTTTTGGTTTAATAGTTGCAGGCTGCACCGTTTATATTTTTATGGACTTCGCCCATCACGCCAGCAAGCTGTGCGTCTACAAGTTTGGTACAGAAGCTTAATGTGTTGTAGACGTAGAGCTTGCTCACGTGAAAAGCGTCAGCTTTTGGTTTATATGTTATTGCAGGCTGCACCGTTTATATTTTTATGGGCTTTGCCCATCACGCCAGCAAGCTGTACGTCTACAATTCTGGCGCAGAAGTTTGATATGTTGTAGGCGTAGAGCTTGCTCACGTTAAAAGCGTCAGTTTTTGGTTTACATGTTATTGCAGGCCGCACCGTTTATATTTTTATGGGCTTTGCCCATCACGCCAGCAAATTGTGCGCCTACAATTCTGGCGCAGAAGTTTGATATGTTGTAGGCGTAGAGCTTGCTCACGCAAGAAGCGAAGCTTCTAATTACTTAACTTAGAACGGTTATAAACCATCAACTAAAACTTTTACTTCACACCACACTCTTTACAGTCTGAATCTTTGACTACTTTGAAATGCTGTTGCTTTAAAGTAAGCGCATCAAAGGCTATAAACACACACCCCTCTGCATGCCCCAGCAATAAATTGAGCGTAAGTTGCGCCTGCATAGAGCCTATTACACCAAGTAACGGGCTAATTACTCCTGCGTTACTGCAATTGATAACTGGTGTAACTTCGCTTTGTGGAAAAACACAGCCATAACACGGGCTATCACTTTGTCTAAAATCAAAGCCCATTAACTGCCCTTTTGTTGCTAGCGCAGCTCCCGAAATTAACGGTATTTTATTAGCAATACAATAACGATTAACGCTATAGCGAGTACTAAAGTTATCAGAGCAATCAAGTACTATATCAGCGCCTTTTAGTATGCTCGGCGCATTACTCTCATCTAACTTTTGGCAATGCGTTACTATTTCTATTTGATTATTAAGACTCGCTAATACTTTACCTGCGGCGGCGACCTTGTTTTGACCTAAGTGATTTATTTTATAAAGCACTTGGCGCTGTAAGTTTGAAAGATCAACCTCATCATCGTCAATTAAAATAAGCGTTCCAACACCCGCAGCGGCTAAATATAAAAGCGCTGGACTACCTAACCCACCAGCCCCCACTACTGCAACCGTTGAGGATTTAAGTGCTAACTGCCCTTCAAGCCCAACTTCTTTAAGCAATAAATGGCGGCTGTAACGCAGGGTTTCTTTATCGCTTAGCTCACTCACGTTTATCAGCCTTGTTAGTATTTCCCTTGTTAGTTTTAATTGGCACTACTTATGGCCACTTGCAGAGCGCTTATAGCCTCTACGTAATTATCAGCTTCGGTAATCGCACGCACGACGGCAACACTGCCTACGCCTGTTTTAGCTACCTGCTCAGCACGGCTTAAATCAATTCCGCCTATTGCTACTGTTGGGTAGCTTTGCATAAGTGGTACAAACTTAATCAGCTTTTCAAGGCCTTGTATTTGACCTGTCATATCTTTTGTTGTGGTTGGGTAAATAGCGCCAAATGCCATGTAACTAGGGCGATAATTATGCGCACGTAGCATTTCATAAAAACCATGGGTAGAAAGCCCAAGCCTTAATCCAGCGTCTTTAATTGCCGCTAAATTAGCAATGTCTAAATCCTCTTGCCCTAAATGCACACCATACGCACCATGTTTAATAGCTAGCTGCCAGTAATCGTTTATAAAAACCTGCGCATTGTATTGCTTGCCCAGCTCAACAGCGTGCTTAATGAGCTCATCCAGCTCGTCTTGCGTTTTATTTTTAACGCGTAACTGCGCTGTTTTAATGCCTTGTTGTAAGCATTTTTCTAGCCAATCGGTACTATCTACAACCGCATATAAACCCAACGATTTACTTTCACAAGGTGCAAAGTCAGCAGCCATATTAAAATCAAGCGGCACATCAAAATCGAGCTCATCACCCAGCCAGCTACCTGGCTCAATCACTTGTGGGTAGTCATCTAAATTAGTAGGAAACCAGGTCTGAGCAACCGGCCCAATCCCTTCGCCGTAGCGTATCGACTGTTTTAGCCCTTGATTTATATATGCTTTAGCTAAAATAAAGGCATCTTTTAATGGGTAGTCTTTAGCTAAACACGCAGCAATTACCGAAGCCATGCTACATCCGGTGCCGTGATTATGCGGTGTTTGTATTTTTTGATTACCAAGCCAGTATTCTTCACCATCTTGCGTAAAATTATTTACACAATAATCAATACAATAGCCACTTGGGTAATCCCAATGTCCGCCTTTAATAACAACGGCTTTCGCGCCCCAGCTTAATAACTTATTAGCCGCTTCTTTTATTGCAGCAGGGCCAATTAAATACACACCGGTTAATAACTGTGTTTCGTGTGTGTTTGGAGTTATTACATCCACTAGCGGCAGTAAACATTCTCTAATTGCGCTTACCGTATCCTCTTCTGTTAGTAAATCACCGCTTGAGGCAATAGCAACAGGGTCATATACAATAACAGGCGGCGTTGGCCACTTAGCTTTGTAGTGACTTATATGTTCGCTGATCAACTGAATTTGCTGCACATTGGCTAACATGCCAATTTTTATCACTTTGGCTTTCATGTCTTTTTCAAGCGCTAGTAACTGCGATTCAATAATATCGGTAGATACTGCATTAATAGCCTCTACGCCTAAACTATTTTGCGCAGTAAGCGCCGTAATTGCCGTACAACCATGCACACCAAAACTTTGCATTGCTTTTATATCAGCTTGGATACCGGCACCGCCGCCAGAATCAGATCCGGCAATTGTCCACACTACGTTATTCATATTCCTTCCTTCACTGCTGATGCCAAAATGGCATACCCATTGTTGGGGTTGATGGGGCTGCAACGTCTTTTTCCGGCATCGCTTTTGCTTTGTATGCAAAGCGACCTGCTTCTACTGAAGCTTTAAATGCGCGACTCATAGTAATTGGGCAACCCGCCCCTGCAATGGCTGAATTTAATAATACCGCATCATACCCCATTTCGAGTGCTTGGCAGGCATGCGATGGTAAACCTAAACCTGCATCCACTATCAATGTGGTATCGGGTAAGCGCTCTCGAATAGTTTTTAAATTATAACTATTTAACAAGCCTTTACCTGTGCCTATTGGCGCACCCCACGGCATAAGCACCTCACACCCAAGCTCATTTAAGCGCTGGCAAAGTACCAAGTCATCGGTGCAATAAGGCAATACTTTAAAGCCATCGTTAATCAATATTTTTGCGGCTTCAAGTAGCGCAAAAGGATCCGGCTGTAAATTGTAATCATCGCCAATCAGCTCTAGCTTTATCCAATCGGTGGCAAATACCTCTCGGCACATTTTTGCAAGCGTTATGGCCTCTTTAACACTATGGCATCCTGCAGTGTTAGGCAGTATTTTTAAGCCTGTATTTTTTATTAACTGCCAAAAGTCATCACCGGCTGCTGCACTTTGTTGTCGCCTAAGCGACACAGTTACAATTTCAGCCCCAGAGGCAACTATCGACTGGGTCATAATGTCGGGCGACGGATAAAGCGCAGAGCCTATTAATAAACGACTCTTTATTTGCTCTCCATAAATAGTTAAACAGTCTTTAGTTTGCATGAGCTTTATCCGCCTTGAATGGGGGACAGTAACTCAACACTGTCGCCTTCATTAAGTACATAGTTACTGTGCTGACTTTGTGGAATAAATTCGCCATTAACAGCCACAGCAAAAGGCGCAACTGCACCAAAACGTTGAAGTACCTCAACGAGCGCTTTGCTATTAACATTAAGTAGCTCGCCATTAATTGTAATGTTCATTTTATTCTCACTCTATTCGAGAAACTGCTTGCGCCACTAATGCCGGCGCCAACATATAACCATGTCGATACAAACCGTTAATGCTAATTACATTACCAACTTGTGATACTTCTGGGCGGTTATCGCTAAATGCGGGGCGTAATCCGGTTTGAATATTAAGTAGTCGTGCTTCGGCAAACCCGCTATGTACGGTATAAGCCGCTGAAAGTAACTCAAGAGTTGAGCGCACTGTTGCAGCTCCATCGTCTTGCGATTCGATTTCAGTCGCACCAATTACATATTCATGATTAGGCTTAGGCGCTATATAAATTGGGTAACGCGGATGCATTAAGCGTACAGGTCGCGTTAAACTCACTTCAGGTGCATATAACCTTGCTACTTCACCACGCACGCCTCTAATCGGTTTATCGCCTTTAGCGCCAAGCCCACGGCAATCTATAATGTAGTCAAATGGTCGATTGTTTATTTTGTTGTCGCTAATGGTTACGCGCTGGTTAAACACAAACTTTACTTTACGTTTGTTGAGCTGTGCAAAGCTGGCTTTATAAAATGCTTGATTATCTATTTGCCCTTCACAGGGTAAAAATAAGCCTTGATTAAAGCGCCCTGCAAGTTCAGGTTCAAGCATTGTAATTTGCTGAGCACTCACACGCTCGGCAGTGTATTCAGCTAGCGGTTTTATACGCTGTGCAAAGCTTTGTAAATCGCCTTTGTCCTGTTGGTGCGCAATGACCAATGTGCCTTGCTGCTGAAAAAAAATATCACTTTCAAGTTCTGCAATAATGCTAGGCCAGCGCTTCATTGAATCAAGACCCATTAACGCTAAGTCAGCCTCGCATAACACCGACTCAGCAAGCGGGGCGAGCATTGCCGCTGCCACTTTACCAGCGCTATTTTGTGTATGCTCATCGTCTGCTTCAAAAACAGTGACATGGTGCTGCTTACTTAATTCAAGTACAGCTAACCTACCGGCTAAACCAAACCCAACCACCGCAATGTTATAAAACATAAAGGCCTCCAAAAGCAGTTATTAGTAGTACACAAGTAGGTGCGAATTCACTTCGCGCTTTTTTAATTTTTAAAGAAGCGAGGTATAGAACCTCACCTACGTCTGCATCTAGCTTCTAGCAATAATTACTTTATACCGCTTTATGGTAAATCTCTGAGCCTGTTTGCTTAAACTCAGCAGATTTAGCTTTCATTTCGGCTTCTACATCAACCATTTTGATTTCAATAGCGTCGCCAGCGTTATTAGGATCAATACCGCGTGTTTCTAAATCTTTAGCGTAATCGCGTACTTCTTGGCTAATTTTCATAGAGCAAAATTTAGGGCCACACATAGAGCAAAAGTGAGCCACTTTGCCTGATTCTTGCGGAAGCGTTTCGTCGTGATACTCGCGAGCACGGTCAGGATCTAAACCAATATTAAATTGGTCATGCCATCTAAATTCAAAGCGTGCTTTTGATAAAGCGTTGTCACGCTCTTGCGCGCCTGGGTGACCTTTTGCTAAATCGGCGGCATGCGCTGCAATTTTGTAAGTAATTAAACCCTCTTTAACATCTTCTTTATTTGGCAGACCTAAATGCTCTTTAGGTGTTACATAACAAAGCATTGCACAGCCGTACCATGCTATTTGAGCCGCACCAATACCCGAGGTAATATGGTCATACCCTGGTGCAATATCGGTCGTTAATGGGCCTAATGTATAAAATGGCGCTTCGTCACAATGTTTTAATTGCTCATCCATATTAGCTTTAATCATGTGCATTGGCACATGACCAGGTCCTTCAATAAATACTTGTACATCGTGTTTCCACGCAATTTTAGTCAGTTCACCTAATGTGCGTAGCTCACTAAACTGCGCTTCATCGTTGGCATCAGCAATAGAGCCTGGACGAAGGCCATCACCGAGTGAAAAACACACATCGTATTGTTTTAAAATTTCACAAATATCTTCAAAGTGCGTGTATAAAAAGTTTTCTTTATGATGCGCTAAACACCACTTAGCCATAATTGAGCCACCGCGTGACACAATACCGGTTACACGTTTAGCGGTCATTGGTACATAACGAAGTAATACACCGGCGTGAATAGTAAAGTAATCAACGCCCTGCTCGGCTTGCTCTATAAGCGTATCGCGGAAAATTTCCCACGTTAAGTCCTCAGCCACACCGTTTACTTTTTCAAGCGCTTGATAGATCGGTACTGTGCCAATAGGTACAGGCGAGTTACGCACAACCCATTCGCGGGTTTCGTGAATGTAGCGACCCGTTGATAAGTCCATTACGGTGTCTGCTCCCCAGCGGGTAGACCACACCATTTTTTCTACTTCTTCTTCAATAGATGAGCTGACCGATGAGTTACCAATGTTGGCGTTAACTTTTACTAAAAAGTTACGCCCTACAATCATAGGCTCTGTTTCTGGATGGTTTATATTATTTGGTAAAATAGCGCGACCACGGGCTATTTCATCACGTACAAATTCTGGGGTAATAAATTCAGGAATACTTGCGCCAAACGACTCGCCTTTATGCTGCGCGGCTAGTAATTCTTTACGAATTTCTGCACGCCCCATATTTTCGCGAACGGCTATGTATTCCATTTCAGGAGTAATAATCCCTTGGCGCGCGTAGTGCATTTGCGTTACGTTTTTACCTGCGATACCACGGCGAATTTTTGGTAAGTGATCAAAGCGAATATGATCCAACCCTTCATCTGCCATGCGTTGCTGCGAAAATTGCGACGTCACTGATTCTAAAACTTCGGTGTCGCCACGGCTTTCAATCCACTGCTCACGAAATTTTGGTAAGCCTTTGCGCACGTCTAGTTCAAAACTAGGATCGGTATACGGTCCCGACGTATCGTAAACACGTAGCGGATCGTTTGACTCATAAACAGGGTTTTCATCTGTGCCGCCAATAAACGTATCACTTAACGTGATTTCACGCATACCAACGCGCACGCCTGGTTGTGTGCCTTCAACATATACTTTATGAGAATTAGGGAACGGTTGACCCGTTAAGTTATAAATATATTCAGACGCGGCAGCGCGAGTTTCTCGGCGCGACGCTTTATTTGTAGTGTTTGACATGACTTGCCTCATTGCTTAAGGGTTGTCTTGTCAGATATTCCGAGGAATAGAGAAAGATCGTAAAGTAGCGTAAATGCTACTTTGCAGCCTAAAAAAATCAAAATCACTTTATTGTGCGCATAAAAAAAGACGCACAAGCGTCCTATTTAGGCAGCTTGTTCCCTACGCAGGTATTAGCCTGATCAGGTTCACGGATCCCGCTTTCGCGATCTCAGCCACAAACTAATTACTTAGCTTTGGCACTCCGACAAGTATTGATATAAATTCTGTTCATTGATTTGATAGTATCATTCATCAAATCTGCGCTGAGTGTACGCCAGTTAAAAATTGCTCGCAAGGGGCAGTTTTTAAAACTTAAAAATTATTTAGGGATAAACACAAGTTTTTGTTTGCCTTGCATAACTAATTGCTGGTCTTGCATTTTAAGCTCTGCGCCTTGCTTTAAGGTTTGGAGTAACTGTTGCTCAAACTCATCAAGTTCTTCACCGCACGACTTGCGCGTCATCCCTAATTTGCTTACAGTCAGGCTGCCTTCTTCAAGCGAACCTTCACCAAAAAATTTATTACAGCCGGCAAAACCGTTTACTTGTAGTGCTTCAATAAAACTCATTGATGCGCTAAACGAAGGTGGAATTGCTAAACCATCAACACGTGATAGTTGCCATTGGGTATATTTTAGCTGCTCACTGGTAACCGTCCCTGTCGATGCGCAACCAACACATAAACCGATTATAAGCATCGGTATTGCTGCTAATTTCATACTGTTATTAACCCATTATCTAATTACCTTAATAATAACAATATTTATGCGATTTATCCGTTAAAAATGCATGTTTTAAATGTAAATTTTTGTTCTATGATAGTTTAAAAGCTGTTCTATTCAGCACTTAGTTGTAGTTTTAAATAAACTATCTATTTTTTCTGGCAGAAATGGACGGCCTTTTTCGTTAACTGACGTTCCGATTACCAGTGCACTAAGCATCTCCCTTTCGTCACTTTTGCGCACAACCGTTTGCTTAAACGCAAACTTTAAACGACTAATACGCTGTGGCTCTACTGCAACGTAAAACTCATCTCCTGGTCGGAGTGAAAGTTTATAATCCATTTCGCTACGCATCACGACAAGATTAATTTTGTCTTTAGCAAGCTGAGCAAAATCAACGCCATTTGCGTGTAAAAACTCGTGGCGAGCATGCTCCAAATAATTAAAATACACACTGTTATTTACGATGCCCTGTAAATCACATTCATAATCACGTACTTTAAAATCAACTTTGAAGGTCATATTAGTAATCCTAACTATTTAACGTATAATTGCCGCATTTATAGCATATGCGCTTAAATAATTGCTACCATACGAGTCCCTAAAATGGAGTTAAGAAACCTAATGAACTTACGTTTGTCTTTAATCACCGCCGCACTTTTACCGCTTTTTAGTGCACCACTTGTAGCTCACGCTGATGATAGCGACCTAGAAAGAATAGTTGTAACTGGCGACTTTCAACGCGAAAGCATTCAAACTTTAAGCGCGAGTGCGAGCTTATTTAGCGAAGATGAAATTAACCAACGTGGTGCAAGTTACTTAGACGAAATGTTAGGCAGTACCGCCAATGTAAACTTTGCGTCTGGTGCGTCGCGCGGTCGTTATATTCAAATTCGTGGCGTGGGACTTCGCTCACAATTTGTAGATCCTATTAATCCATCTGTAGGCTTAGTTATTGATGGTATTAACTATTCTGGCCTTGGTGGCAGCTCATTGTTATTTGATATTGACCAAGTAGAGATTTATCGTGGACCACAAGGTACACGCTTTGGTGCCGACGGTATGGCCGGTATGATCCAAATGGGATCAGCTAAAGCTACAGCCGATCCAAGCTTAAAATTACAACTAGGGGCTGGCACCTACAACACACGTGAAGCAGGCCTTGCAGCAAGCACTGGCTTAACTGACGACACAAGCGCTCGCGTTAGCTACTTTCGCAGAAAGTCAGACGGTTACGTTGATAACCTATATTTAAACGACGAAACACAAAATCAAGACGAACAAGTAGCCCGTTTTAAATTAAACACTCAGCTTACAAAGCATTTAAATACTGAGCTAAACCTTCACTATATTGATATAAACAACGGCTACGATGCGTTTACGCTTAATAACAGCCGTAATAGTGTTGCCGATGAACCAGGTCAGGATAATCAACAAAGCTACGCTATTGGCCTTGCTAACACCTACACAGGTTTTGGTGCTTTTGATGTAAACCTCAACCTATCGGCTATTGATACCGAGTTACTTTACAGCTTTGATGAAGACTGGGTATGTAACGATGCAAATAAGCCACTATTATGTGCTACAGGCTTGCACCCCGATGGATACAGCTCAACTGACCTTTATAGCCGCGATCGCGACGATCAGTCTGTAGATTTACAATTTAATTCTAAAACTGGTAACTGGGTTGCGGGTGTTTATTATCAAAATCGTGATGTTGATTTAGCGCGTAAATATACATGGTTAGCAAGCCCGTTTTCTTCAACTTACGAAACAAATAATGTTGCAGTATATGGCCAAGTAGCGACTCCAATTGGCCCTAAAACCACATTAATTACAGGTTTACGTGTAGAGCAATACCAAGGTGACTACACCGATAGTAATGGCTTTATACAAGAAACTGACGACATAATGGTTGGCGGTAAAATTGCGCTAGAATATCAAGTAATTGATCGCACTATGATCTACACCAGCATTACCCGTGGTTACAAAGCCGGCGGTATTAACTCTGAAGCGCTTGCTAAAGCTAAAGATGAAGGCTTAAACCTAAGCGCTGATTTTTTCCAGCAACACACTAGTTTTGACCCTGAATACTTATGGAGCGGCGAATTTGGTGTTAAAGGCTCATCGCTTGATGACAAATTTACGTTGCGCTTAGCTGCATTTTATATGCACCGCGACGATATTCAGTTAAAAGCATGGCAAGTAGAAGGTCAGCAATTCACCGGTTATGTCGATAACGCAAGCTCTGGCAGTAACTATGGCTTAGAAATCGAAGGAAACTACCAACTAACAGACAATTTATTTTTAACCGGTAGTGCTGGTTACTTAAATACAGAAATAGACGGTTTTGTAACTAAATCTGGTTTAAACCAAGATGGCCGTGAACAAGCACAGTCACCTAAATACCAATATGCGTTTACCGCTCGTTATAACTTTACTAATGAACTGTACGGCATGATTGGTGTTGAAGGTAAGGACGATTACTACTTCTCAGATAGCCACAACTCACAAGCACCAAACAGCAACTTAGTTAATTTAAGCTTTGGCTATGAAGCAGACATGTGGGCAGTACGCGCATGGGCTCGTAATGTGTTTGACGAAACGGTTCCTACACGTGGCTTTGAGTTTGGTAATGATCCACAAGATGGTTACACAACGCATACCTATACACAATTAGGTGAGCCTCGTGTAGCGGGTGTTACGTTTACGCTTAACCTGTAAGACATAAAAGTTGGCTTTCAAATGAAAGCTTCCAGCAAGCAAATAAAAACACCGCGTTTAAATTAAACGCGGTGTTTTTTATGAGAAGTAAAAATTTACGGTAGACGTAGAGCTTGCTCAGGTGAGAAGCGAAGCTTCTAATTACTAACCAAATAAAAAGAGCTTAAAGCTTTGCTTTAACGCGCCAGCAAGCTGTGCGCCTACAGGCCAAGCATCACGCTCTTTACATATCAAACATAAGTAATAATAAAATGTGTTGTAGACGTAGAGCTTGCTCGCGTGAGAAGCAAAGCTTCTAATTACTTTAAACTAACCAAATAAAAAGAGCTTAAAGCTTTGCTTTAACGCGCCAGCAAGCTGTGCGCCTACAGGCTAAGCATCACGCTCTTTGCATATCAAATAAGTAACAATAAAATGTGTTGTAGACGTAGAGCTTGCGCACGTGAGAAGCGAAGCTTCTAATTACTAATCAAATAAAAAGAGCTTAAAGCTTTGCTTTAACGCGCCAGCAAGCTGTGCGCCTACAGGCCAAGCATCACGCTCTTTACATATCAAACATAAGTAATAATAAAATGTGTTGTAGACGTAGAGCTTGCTCGCGTGAGAAGCAAAGCTTCTAATTACTTTAAACTAACCAAATAAAAAGAGCTTAAAGCTTTGCTTTAACGCGTCAGCAAGCTGTGCGCCTACAGGTCAATCATCACGCTCTTTGCATATCAAATAAGTAATAATAAAATGTGTTGTAGACGTAGAGCTTGCTCACGTGAGAAGCTAACCAAATAAAAAGAGCTTAAAGCTTTGCTTTAACGCGCCAGCAAGCTGTGCGCCTACAGGTCAATCATCACGCTCTTTGCACATCAAATGCAATAACGTCTTTAATTTTATCTTTATTGGTTGCGAGCATTACAAGCCTATCAATTCCCAGCGCAACGCCTGCACACTGTGATAATCCATGCTCCAGCGCTTTAATTAAACGCGTATCCATTGGCACTTGTTTTAAACCGTTTTCAGCGCGGTATGCGTTATCTTCATTAAAACGTTTAGCTTGCTCGCTGGCATTAGTGAGTTCGTTAAAACCATTCGCTAATTCCATATTTTTATAATAAAGCTCAAAGCGCCCTGCTACGCGTGCATCGTGTTCACAAATTTGTGCAAGTGCTGCTTGAGAAGCTGGAAAGTGATACACAAAACATGGCTTATCTTGCCCTATTGTGGGCTCTACTTTCATACAAAATAATAATTGCAGTAAGGTATCTTTATGCGTTTCATTTTGGGCTATATCAGCAAATCCCAGCTCACATGCTAGTTGCTTTAATTGCTCTATGCTCGCTGTTAGCGGGTCAAGCCCAAGTGCTTGTTCAAACGCTTGCTGATAAGTAAGGCGCGTTGCAGGGTCAACACCTAAAACGAGCTGCATTAGCTCATCCATTTCATCCATAAGTGCAAATTCATCAAAGCCTGGGCGATACCATTCAAGCATAGTAAATTCAGGATTGTGATGGCTACCCGCTTCTTCATTTCTAAATGCTTTACAAAGCTGAAAAATAGCGCCTGAGCCTGCTGCTAATAAGCGTTTCATGGCAAACTCTGGAGATGTTTGTAAAAACAAAGGAAGCCCACCTGCGTGGCCTGGGCCTACAAATGTGGTATTAAAACTCGCTAAGTGTACATCGGTTACACTGGCAGCGCTTAAGCTCGGCGTTTCTACTTCTAAAACATCACGCGCATAAAAAAACTCACGAATGCGATGTAATATTTCTGCACGTTGCTTTAGTGTTTCAATACTTGCGCTAGGAGCCCAAAGATCTACTGACATATTTTCTCCAAAAAAAATCCCAGCGCAAGCTGGGATTTATCAAACTGAGTTAAGTGTTACTTAACGCGGCTTACGTATTCACCATTACGAGTGTCTACTTTAATTACTTCGCCAATTTGTACGAATAATGGAACACGTACAACAGCACCCGTGCTAAGCGTTGCTGGTTTACCACCAGTGCCCGCTGTATCACCTTTAAGGCCAGGATCTGTTTCAGTGATCTCAAGCTCAACAAAGTTAGGTGGTGTAACAGCAATTGGGCTGCCGTTCCATAATGTAATTGTACATACATCATTTTCAACTAACCATTTAACAGCATCGCCTAGTGCTTTTTCGTCAGCAGCAATTTGCTCAAATGTTTCGTTGTTCATGAAGTGCCAAAATTCGCCGTCTGTGTATAGATACGCTAAATCTGTATCCATTACATCAGCACCTTCAACTGATTCACCCGATTTAAAGGTTTTTTCAAGCACCTTACCAGAGATAAGTTTACGGATACGAACACGGTTAAACGCTTGGCCTTTACCAGGTTTTACCATTTCATTTTCTAAAATACTGCAAGGCTCGCCGTCCATCATAATTTTTAGGCCGCCCTTGAACTCGTTGGTGCTATAATTCGCCATCGTTTCCTCTATTTATATTTTTTCGAGTAATCTACGTGCCAATGATACAAAGAAATGAAGCAAATTTGCATAAAAACTGGCAAAAAGAATTAGCAAATGTAGTTACCTGCCCAAAAACCTTGCTTGAAATGGTCGGTTTATCGAGCCAAGTCCATGAAAACGACCTAAAAGCCCGTAGTTTATTTGCAGTGCGTGTGCCTATCCCTTTTATAAAAAAAATGCGCAAAGGCGATCCAAACGATCCTCTTTTATTGCAAGTCATGCCACGCCATCAAGAATTTTTGACTAAATCAGGTTTTAATAAAGATCCACTGCTTGAGCAAGATAACGACCAACCTGGCCTTTTACACAAATATAAATCGCGTGTTTTAGTGATGTTTAAAACGGGTTGTGCGGTAAATTGCCGCTACTGCTTTAGAAGGCATTTTCCGTATCAAGAAAATCAGCTTAATAAAAAAAGCCTACTTGAGACGCTTAATTATATAAAATCAGATACTGATATTAACGAAGTGATTTTAAGTGGCGGCGATCCGCTAATGGCCAAAGATGATGCTATTAGTTGGTTTTTAGATGAGCTTGAACAACTACCGCAAATTAAACGCATGCGAATTCATAGCCGTTTGCCTGTTGTTATTCCTGCGCGTATTACCAATGAATTATGTGAGCGACTAGCAAAGTCACCCTTAAAAATTATTTTTATTAACCACATTAATCACGCAAACGAAATAGACGACGACTTTAAAGCAGCCATGCAAAAGCTTAAACACGCGAATGTAACGCTGTTAAACCAAGCGGTAATTTTAAAAGATGTGAATGATACGGTTGATGCACAAATAAACTTAAGCGAAGCATTATTTGATGCAGATGTATTACCGTATTATTTGTATTTGCTAGATAAAGTTGAAGGGGCCAGCCACTTTGATATTAATGAAGCGCAAGCAATTGAAATAATGGCAGAGCTATTAAAAGCCCTGCCTGGATTTTTAGTGCCTAAACTAGTGAGAGAAATAGGGGGTCAAAAAAGCAAAACACCTATCGATCTTAAGCTTATTTAAACGTATACATTTACGTTATTACCCAGTGTGGCTGTCACCGATTTAGCAGGTGTTTGCGCACTGGATGGTTGTGCGGCACCTTCAATAAGCGCAAGTGCTGCAGAGCCATCAACCTTTTGCTGCCTTTTTGCGAGCGCAGCACTTAAAACTTCAGCACCTTCGCCAGCACCAGACATTACTGGTAAATTTCCACCTGATATATTCATATAAACAATCCACCTGACTTTTAAATGTAATCCAAGTATTATATCGGCCATGCAGTACAAAGCTTTAGGAAAACCATGGATTCAATTATTGAACAACTCAATACAAACTTAAAAATTGTTTATCGTCAAGCACTTGATGCCGACAAAAAACTTGACGAACTACAGCAACAAGGTCATGGCAAGTTTAAAGCCTTATTCGCACAAGATGCTGGCTTTAACTTTGAAGCTAAACGATTTAAACCTTACGTGCTTGACGTAGCCGCTGATGTAGAAAGCTTATCAACCGATGGTTTTAGTGAAGAAAAGCTTAAAGCTACCGTTATTAAGTTACAGCAATTATTGACACTTTTAGCTACTTTTAAGTAAAACAGCTAAAAGCAACACAACAAAAGCGCAAAGTAAACTCGCGCCTAAAACAAATAAACGCCGAGTTATCATAACTCAGCGTTTATTTGTTTTAATTTAAATTTACTAGAATTTGTTCGCCAAACCACTCTGTTAATAAGCGTTTCTCATAATAAAATGACTCATCTCGACCCATTTTTATCTTATCCATAAAACCCATGTCTTTAAGCTCTACGTCATTGCCTTTGTTGACTACACTGCCATCTTTGTTCGTTAACGAATAGTTGAGTTTAATGCGCGGAAAATAGATAGGTTTCACTATACGAATTTCATCCATACCACCGTAACGAACATCACCAGCTAAATCTAAATCAGTAAATTCTACATTTAATTTATACTCATTTGGCAATTGCTCTGCCAATTTAGTCATGTGTGCTTCAAAACTTTTAATAATATGCTTGTGATACGAACCTTTCGCTTGGTTTGATGAGCGCACATCGCGATAGTCATTAAAGTCATGCCATTTAACAGCAGACTCACCTGCATGAGCAAATACAGGTAATGCTACACACATAAACATTGCAATTTTTTTGACTGAATTCATGACTTTCTCCAAAAAAGATATACCAATCACAAAAGTGTGGATTGGAGTAAACCCAGCATTAGCTTTTACTGCGTTCATTTTAGCACTTGTTTATTAACTATAACTTAATTCCCCACATTGAAGTGTTATTTAAAACGTACTAAATGTAATCAAGGTTGTTTAATTTACCAGCATTAAAGAAAGACCGTATTTAAGCTAGGGCGTGTTGACCTTCCGTGATTGATTTTGCATCAGACTGTTTGGTATTTAGGCAAGGCAGCGCCTATGGTGTGTGGTTGTTCCCCATAAATAGGGATAACGCAGCATAAATGCCAAACATGCGCTGCCCTTTGGGTTCTTTCTAGGGGCGATTGACTCTTTGTTGCTCGGTTTTTACTTAGCCCACTCGATTACAAACCTCGCGCCGCGATTAAATAGCCCCTAGATTGAACAAATTTCAATCCACAAAAGTCAACACGCCCTAATAAAATTACAGATAAAACATGTAAAGCAACACGATTTATGGTGAAATTGACACAATTGATAAAAGGTACCCACGGAGCTTTCATGACTATTTTAGTAACCGGTGGCGCAGGCTATATTGGCTCACACACTGTTTTAGAACTTTTACAGCAAGGTAACAAAGTTGTTGTTATTGATAATTTAAGTAATTCATCACAGGAGTCTCTTACTCGTGTAAAAAAAATCACAGGTAAGGAAGCCACTTTTTACCAAGGTGATATTCTCGACAAAGCCTTTTTAGATTCAGTGTTTGCTAAGCACAAAATTGATAGTGTTATACATTTTGCTGGTTTAAAAGCGGTGGGGGAATCAGTTGCCAAACCCGTAGAGTATTATCAAAACAATGTACAAGGGACGTTAACACTTATTGATGCAATGCGTGACGCTGGTGTATTTAAGTTAGTATTTAGCTCATCAGCGACTGTTTACGGCGATCCTGCTAGCTTACCAATTAGAGAAGACTTCCCCGTTGGCGGTACTACTAACCCTTACGGCACATCTAAACTTATAGTTGAAATGATGCTACAAGATATCGCTAAATCAGATGAGCGTTTTGCGTTTGCTATTTTACGTTACTTCAACCCCGTTGGCGCGCATAAATCAGGCTTAATTGGTGAAGACCCTAATGGTATCCCAAACAACCTTTTACCATTTATTGCACAAGTTGCTGTAGGTAAATTAAAGCAACTTGCTGTATTTGGTGATGACTACGATACCGTTGATGGCACTGGTGTGCGCGACTATATTCATGTAGTAGATTTAGCAATTGGCCATTTAAAAGCGCTTGATAAAATTGCCTCGAGCACTGGTGCGCTAGTCTATAACTTAGGAACTGGTAATGGGTATTCTGTGTTGCAAATGGTAAATGCATTTATTAAAGCTAGCGATCAAGCTGTGCCGTATCAGGTTTCCCCACGTCGTGCTGGCGATATTGCTGCATGTTATGCAGCACCAGAAAAAGCACTTAACGAACTGGGCTGGGAAGCTCTGCGCGGTATTGATGAAATGATGCAAGATACATGGCGTTGGCAGTCAAATAACCCGAATGGGTATAGACAATAAAGGTCTTATGAAAACAAGGTAAGGTCTAAATTTTATATTTACACTTTAGCCTAATGCCTAAAATCCATTATTTATACTCACCAATTTTGCATTTCTACTATGCGTGACTGTGTTCGTGCATATTCAAAACTCAATTTTTTGCCTTTATATAAATGCTCAATATCAGTTTGGGCATTGATCACTAACAACTTATTGCAATCATAAAACTCATCCACTAAGGCAATAAAGCGCCGCGCTTCGTCGTCAAAGGTGTGCTCGTCGAGCGTTTGCTTTTCACGTTGATAGCTATCTTCTATACCGTGCACTATCACTTTACCTGTCGCTTTAATACCCATTTGTGGCACGTTCGATACATATAACACATCAAATTGCGTTGCTAAAAACATATAATCGTTAGCACTGCGCGGGCCGGAACATAGCGCCATAAAATCAATCATCAAGGCGTTATCGGCTTTTAATAGATACGGTAATTCGCGGCCATGCACGCTAATTGTATTATTATGAATGACAGTAGGAAAAGACGTCAAAAACTCATTTTTAAAATCGTTATTTGGTAAATTAATAAAATAATGTCGACTATTTTTACCGTATCTAAAACGATGATCATCATCCCCCGCTACATTAATGATATGGCAATGACTATTAATTAAATCAATCGTAGGTAAAAATAGCACCCGTTGCAGGCCGTTGTAATAAAGCTGCTCAGGCTTTGCGTTAGATGTAGCCACCAGCACCACACCTTGTTCAAACAACGCATTAAATAACTTAGCCATGATCATGGCATCGCCAATGTCGCTCACAAAAAATTCGTCAAAACACAGCACACGGATATTGTTAGCCCAATGCTTAGCAATCAGTGTAAGTGGATTTGCTTGCCCTTGCAGCTGCGAAAGTTGGGCATGCACTTGCGCTATAAAATGATGAAAATGCAGTCGCTGCTTTTGCTCAATAGGTAGGTTTTTATAAAATAAATCCATCAACATAGATTTACCACGCCCTACTGGCCCATATAAATAAACACCTTTTATTGTGGGTACTTTTTGCCACCACTTTAACGGTGTTTGTAACTGCTCGCTTAAGCTATTTAATGCCATTACCGCGTTTTGTTGGGCTGCATCAAAGATAAGCTCACCGGATATAACTTTTGCTTGGTAATGGTTTAAAATTAGTGTGCTGTGCTCTGTCATGGCATTTCACTATCGGCTATAATCGCGCCCATTGTAGCCGACTAAAAATGTGAACTAAAATGAAATTCCCTTGCCGCTTAGATAAATTTATTAGCCACTTAGCAGAAATGCCACGCACGCAAGCCCGCGCGAGTATTAAGCGAAAAGAAGTAAGCGTTAATGGCGAAGTAATTACGTCACATAATTTTCAACTTGCTGAGCAAGATGAAGTATTGCATCAAGGCGAGCCTTTAGTCTTTTTAGGTAAGCGCTACATTATGCTCAACAAACCTGTCGGTTATGTATGCGCTAATAGTGACGAGCTACACAAAACTGTTTTTGACTTACTTGATGAGCCAAATATGAGCGATTTTCACGTAGCCGGTCGTTTAGATATAGATACCACAGGTTTGGTTATTATTACTAACGATGGCGAGTGGTCACATAAAATCACCTCACCTAAAAGTAATAAATTTAAAACTTACTTAGTAGAAACCCAAGAACCTATTACCGATGAAGCGCTTAGGCAACTACAAACAGGTGTCATGCTGCATAACGAAAAAGATCTAACCCGTCCAGCTATAGCTGAACGACTCGCAAATTACGGGCTGCGTTTATCAATAAGTGAAGGTAAATATCATCAAGTTAAGCGCATGCTTTACGCGGTAGATAATAAGGTCGTTGAATTACATCGCGAGCAGATTGCGGGGATTAAATTAGATGAAAACCTAGCAAGCGGTGAGTATAGATTGCTAACAGCCGAAGAGATTAAGCTATAAAAGCTGTGTTTAAGATTTTATCTGTACTAAATCAAAATCGGCCATCCCAGGCACAATTGCTTGCAGACGCGATTCGGTGACATCTAATGCATTTAAACATTCGCAGTATTCAGACGCTTTAAGTTCAAGTTGATGGGCTTTTTTTTGCAACGACTTATCAATCTCTTTGGTGATGATATCCATGCGCTGGCCCATATCGTTAATGCGATCTTCTATATTGCCTTCACGCGATTTAAACGCATCTCCCAACGACATTAAAATAGCGCCGAGAGAGCCATGCACTGCAGAGTGAATTTTTTGGCTAATCTCTTTAGTAAAAAAATCATCAATTTGAGAAAGCGATTGTGGCGCTATAAAAAAGAAATCGTCGCCGCGCTTAAACTTATCCATTAATGCACGTTCTACATATTGCAGTTGGGTTTTAAGTACCTCAGGCTCTTTATCTGACATACCTTCAACAATGTGCTCAATTGCACTTAACCCTAAGTTAACGCCATCGGTGGCTAGGTTTACTAGTTCAGGTACTGTGTGACGAATGCCATTACTAAATTGCTCAAGTACTTTGCTTTCGTCGTCACTCAAATCAACCCAATAACCACGAATAAACAATTGGTTATTGTTATTAATTTGCACGCGGGTTTGGCCTTTATCAACAATACGAATTACATCATCGGTAATAATTAAACCGTGTCTGAGTTCTACGTCACACTGCTTTTGAGCGAATACACTGCTGCTTGAAAATGCTATGGACAACGCCAATATCGAACGAGATAGAAACGCCATAAACACCTCAAAAAGACTAAAATGGAAGGCGGGTAGGTTAACAAAAAACCAACTTTATGCAAGTAAAAGTACGCTATCGGCTATAAGCACATAATAAAACACCGAGCATAAATACACTCGGTGTTTTGCTTTATCGCTTACTTAAAATAAGTACTAAATTGGTGAGCCTGGTGGTATTGGCAATACTTTAAAATTGCTTGGCCACTGACCTTTAATTAAAAACTGATTTATTTGCTCAGCTAAGTATTGTTTAAACGCACTCTCGCCAGTACTTGTATGGCTTAGCATTGAATTTTGGTTAAAGTCTTCACTAAGCTCAACTAAATAATAACGCAATTGTGCTTGCACCTCTGGGCTGACACTATCACTTGCGACTAAATCAGCCATAGTTTTTGCTGTTAAAAACTGTACGCGCTGGGTGATTTTACCTACCATAGTGTTAGGCGACGATACATTGAACACTTGGCTATAAAGCGCTTTTAATAATTCATCTAAACTATAAAATTCATTATTGCGTGCTTGTTGTTGCGCTAGACGATTTAAGCGTTGTGCGTTTAACAAAAGTGACAAACTATGCTGTACAGCCACCTCTGGCAACGCCATTGCATCAAGTGTTAACCCCGTGCGCCCGACTATGCTTTCGCGAGACTTAGACTCGCCATACGCTTTTGGGGGAATGAGCGATAACACAGATTCAGGAAGTAACAAGTTACTGGGTTTAAGCGTTGCAAAAATAGCGTTTACCGCTTCTTGCTGCACTTTTTTATCAACCACTTGCGCGCCTTTTACGGGTGAATCACCGCGTGTTTCGTATTCATAATCAACACCTGCGATAAGTTTAACCACAGCTTCAACCTGAAAACGGTGAAACAGATAAAGCGGAACTAGTTTTTCTTCTAATTGCGATAGTGAGTCGCCCGTTTTAATATTATTAATACCAAACTGCGAAAGCGCTTTTTTACGTACTTCGAGTACTCGTAAAAGTTCCTGTGAAGGGTTAGTACCATTATCCCATAAATGGGCTGTTGGATGCGCACCACCTTTAGCTCGTGCATCGCTATCTGATATAAACTCAAGGCCTTTGACTTTATTTTCTTTTAAAATAGCAGCGAGCTCTGCGCTTTCATCTTGGTTAGTAAAGTCGCTATAACCATATTTAATTACTTGGCTATCCCACACGCCCATGCCTGTTGCATAGCCACGCGTTACATCAAGCTTACCTTGTTCATTAAAACTAAGTAACGGATGTGGGTAATCCATTACAGAGGCTCTATCGCCTATTGATGCCGCAAAATTATGAGAAATACCTAGTGTATGACCAATTTCATGGGCGCTTAATTGACGAATACGATCAAGCGCCATTGCTTGTAAATTTTTAGCAACTTCATTGCCTTTCAAATAAGGTGCAGCAAGTGCTTCCGCTATTAAAATATCTTGGCGAACACGCAGAGATCCAAGTGTTACATGGCCTTTAATTATTTCGCCAGTACGTGGGTCGATTACCGAACTACCGTATGACCAACCACGCGTTGCACGGTGTACCCATTGAATAACGTTATAACGAATATCCATAGGATCGGCATTACTTGGCAATACTTTTACTATAAATGCGTTCTTATATCCGGCACCGCTAAAGGCATCGTTCCACCACTTTGCGCCTTCAAGTAACGCACTTTTAACCGGTTCGGGCACACCTGGATCAAGATAATAAACAATAGGTTCAACTGGCTCACTAATAGGCAGACTTGAATCTTTTTTAGTTAAACGATGGCGTGGTATGTAGCGCACATACAGTGACTCACCCAGTGGTGCGGCGTAATCTTTATGTTCAATACTCCAAAAGCCTGATTGTGGATTAAACTTTCGAGGTGTGTAGTTATCGTCTGGTAATTGAATAAGCGAATGATGCATATGCACAGTAAGTGCATATGGGTCGGCGCTGACTTGGCGAACAAATTCGCCTGGTTTTGTGCCTTTAAAAGTAAGTACTGCTTCTAGCTCAGTATTTTTTACAAATGCCTTTGAGCGATTCATATCTACCGCGCTACGTGTTTCATCAAGGCTAAAACTGCCTTGCTTACGCGCAACAAGCGTGCGGCTTACACCATGTACATCACTCAATAAGTAAGGCGTGTAATCAATAAGCGCTATGGCTTTATCTTCGGCGACCACTTTAAAACCTGCGAGTATGCTTGATGCAAACGCTTCTTTAATGCTTTGCTGCTCAGCCTTATTACTCGTATTAGCACGATAGTAAGTGTTTACAGCACGTAGCATCACTTTGTCGCCAAAACGTTCAAATTGCACAAGGTGGGTATTACCAAGCTGGCCCCGGTCAAGGCCTATGTCATTAGAGCCAATACCATATGGCAAACTTTGCTGTAATAAAAATTGTTGTTCAAACTTATCTACTTTTAAATATACTTTTCCATTTTGGGTATCATAAAAAAATGAGTAATAACCCGGAAAGTGATTCATTTGCGTAGTAAATTCATCAATTGACTTAATTGCTGCGTGCGCTTGGGTTATGATACAGAGCAACACGGTCAAGAATATGTAACTTAGTTGTGATATTTTTTTCATAATCTTATCTTTGTTATTGGCGTTTTAAGTACGATTAGGTGCCACCATTATAAGGTGGTATTTAAACAATACAGGTATTTAAGACGAATTTCAGCGCTCTAAGCTAATCTCTCTCACATTATGATTGGTTTTAACACGTTATCAGGAAAATAGAATGCGTAGACTCCCTCCAGTATTACTTGAAGATGGTTGTTCAAGAGAACTTTTATCGTTAATTCGAACAATTTTAGCAGCATGTAAAGAAATTTCGTTTCGCGTTGGCCAAGGCGAACTATCTGGCGTATTAGGCTCAACCCTTGATGAAAATATTCAAGGCGAAACCCAAAAAAAGCTCGATGTATTATCTAACCAGTTGTTAAAAGATATTTTACTGGAATCAGGCACGGTTAAAGCAATCGCCTCAGAAGAAGAAGACTACACAGTCGCTGGTAACTCAGACGCTAAATTTATCGTCGCATTTGACCCACTGGATGGCTCGTCAAATACCGATATTAACTCACTTGTGGGTACTATATTTTCTATTATGGAAGCGCCTGAAGGCTCTGACGCTGCTGATGAAAGCATTTTTATGCAGCCAGGTCATAAGCAAGTTGCTGCAGGTTACGTACTTTACGGGCCATCAACGATGCTTGCGCTTACCACAGGCAAAGGCACCCGCATGTTTACCCTTGATAAAACACAAGGCAGCTTTTTACTCACTGAAGATTTTGCCACTATTCCTGCAGATACAAACGAATTTGCAATTAATGCATCGAATCAACGTCATTGGCAACCAGCTATGCAAAACTACATCAATGATTTACTAGCAGGCGATACTGGCCCTCGCGCTAAAAACTTTAATATGCGCTGGATTGCAGCGATGGTGGGCGATGTTCATCGCGTACTGAGTCGCGGTGGTTTATTTACTTATCCTACCGACACAAAAGATCCTAAAAAACCAAATAAATTACGCCTACTTTACGAAGCAAACCCAATGGCCATGCTTGTAGAACAAGCTGGCGGTATCGCATCAACAGGGTCTGAACGTATTATGGATATTCAGCCTGATGCAATCCACCAGCGCGTAGCTGTTATTTTAGGTTCTAAAAACGAAGTAGAAACGTGCTTGGGATATCATAAGTAATAAAGTTTTAAGTTACTTGAAAAGAAACACCATATTCAATTTGAGTATGGTGTTTTTTATTGTAAGTGAGGTTTATACCTCGCTTTTAAAATACGTTACATAAGCGCGAAGCTTTTAACGTGAGCAAGCTCTACGTCTACAACCCTAGGCTCGGTGCTAAATTTGTCTGTAAACGCGCAGCTTGTTTCATTTAGCTATTAGCTTCAATATTTGAGCCAGTTTTTCATGGTTAAGCTCTCCCATTTGTTCACTGTTGCTGAGCGCATAAATAACACCGTCATGCTCTGAGCAATCAATATCATCTCGCGATTCAATTACGTTTGCCCAAAGCTCCAAGTCATCCAAGTCTATTTCGTTACTTAAACAGCGTTTAAGTACATCAATTAAAACCGCAGTTGAGAGAGTATAATGGGTTTTATTGCTATCAGCAGAACCTGAAACGATAACCGATATAGCTTCATCCCTTTGTTCACCAAACGTAATAAATTCAGCTAATGCTTTTTGTATATTCATAATGTTTGTTATTCTTGGTTCATTGTTATTAAAAAGAATTATGATGACTCAACTTAACTGCACTCAATGCCATACCACTCTAACGTGTAATGTAGATAATATATCGGCGTGTTGGTGCAACGAGCTGCCTGCTATTTTACCGCTAGATACCAATGCAACAAGTTGTTTATGCCGCAAGTGCACGCTTAATAAACTAAGTACTTTTCTAGAAGATATTTATAAGCAGCCAATTAAAAGCCAAATAGGTTTCGCCAAGCAGTTTAGAGGGAGCGACAATCTAATTGAAGGCCTTGATTACACCATGCAAAATGGCTATATGGTATTTAGTAAGTGGTTTTTTTTAAAGCGAGGATCGTGTTGTAAAAACGGCTGCAAAAATTGCCCGTATGGCTTTAAAAAATAAAAACGCCAAGCTTTTAACGTGAGCAAGCTCTACGTCTACAATTTATTAAAATATCAAAACTTTACATGTGGCAATGGGTAACAAAGTATTTGCGCCCCACTCGATCCATGGGCCATCATAAACACTTAAATTACTATAACCGTATTCATCAGCAAGTAACGCTAAAAGCTTGGCTGTAGCTCCCGAGCCACAACTAAACTTTACCTCCTGTGCATCACCTACTACGTTATTAAATATAGCTTTAATTTCAGTAAGTGGTTTTGCTTTTTCTTCATTGAGTAAATCAATAAAAACTATCTAGGCTGTTCAAGAATAAAAAAAGTGCTAAAATATCAGCAAGATTATTTCTAGCCTATTAAAATTATGCCGATCCCTTTTTACGTTATCAATATGAAAGGCTGTGAAGGACGTTGGAAAACAACTTTAGAGCGACTGAGTAACCTAGGTTTAACTGTGGAGCGATTTGAAGCGACTATTGGTAAGCAACTATCGAATCAAGAAATCAAACAGTGGTATTGCCCTAGCAAAAATAAAAAACGCTACAATCGCAACTTATCCGCTGGTGAAATAGGCTGTTATATTAGCCATATGCGCATTTGGCAAAAAATGGTCGATGAAAGCATGCCTTGCTGCGTTGTGTTAGAAGATGATTTATTTATTAATGCTGAGCTTAAAGATGTGGTTGATGCAACAGCTAGATTAAAAAATTGGGATTTAATTAAGCTCTCTGATAATCGTAATTTTCCTTTAATAGACACGGCTTTATTAGACAATGGGTTGACTGTTGGTAATTATAAGAAAGCCCCTAATGGTACCCAAGGTTACATAATTTCACTATCCGGCGCGAAGAAGCTACTCAGCCGAAAGCCTTTTTTTAGACCTGTTGATGTAGATATGCAATTTCACAAAGAAGTGGGCCTAAGCATGATAGGTATAAAACCATATCCTATCGCTGAAGATAGAAGCTTTGTTAGTGAAATATCTACTATTAATGGCGGTTCACACTCTAATAGAAGCACTTTTTTACGCAACCTGATCCACAGAACAAGTATTCATAGACAAAGGAAATATAAAACAGCTGATTTAGCAAAAATCATTAATAACAAAGTATAAAAATACTTAATTTTATTTAATTAATACTAAACTTTGATAACTTCGCCACGCAGCGGTGCCATTTTAAAAAGAATTTTATTTTGTATTTTATGATTTATGTTTTGTTTATTCATTGCATTAATAAGTAAATCAACAACGTGGTTAAAGTCTTTTTCTGATATATGCATACCCGTATGAATAGCGACCATTGAATCGCCATTATATTTACAAGGGCCTTCGAGCAACATGCACATGTGGGTTATAAAGCCTTGGCGAAAATGCGTAATATTAGCGTGTTCAAAATAATGAAATACCTGCTCATCATTACCTATTTGATCAATAAAGCTATCAATTAGCTTTGCTATGCCGGCTTTACCACCTACCTGCTCATAGAGCGATAATTTAGGTGTATTAGTACAGCCGGCTAGTAACATTACACATAATAAAAATACAGAAAGGTTTTTCATTACCAATACCCTGTTACCGACACATACCAGCCTGTTTGATCATTTGCACCAGCAATTCGTCCTAAATTTAAATATGCAGCAGTGACACTCACACTTTTATTTGGCATCCACGCAATAAACACATCTTTCCAATCTTGCTCACCTAAGTTGAGATTATCTGATTTTTGCCGATACTCTATACCCACCGCCACTTCACGGCTGAAAAATATAGCGGTACTGCCCTCAAACAGTATTTTTGAAGCATTATTAATACTAGCGCTGCCATAACCTAACAAGCCTAATTCGTTTGCTTTGCTATAACGTGTTGTGACGTTCCAAAACCAGTTGTAACCCGCAACTGCACCTAAATGCAGCTTGCTTGCTGCTAAGTAAACATCTGTTCCGCTAGTCTCTTTTGCGCCGATTAACTTAGCAACGGCTCCATCGTTTAATGACTTGTGTGTAATTCCTACACTTAATTGCGGCAAAGGACTGTAAACAATATCACCATATAAACGAACTTTAACTCCCGTTATTGATTGCTCTATTTTTGTGCTAAGTGCAGGAACATCAAACTGCTGTAATGCATAGCTAAATTCAACGCGGTTAAATACATTAAGCTGCGCACCACATACATCAAGCGTGTAGTCAGTTATATCTGCGCGACTACAAAAACCATTTATCGAAAACTCATCATCACTGGCATACCCAGCAAGTTGCGCCCACGGAACAATACCACCACCTGCACTCCCCTCTATTTGAGAAACGCCTGGGGTGGCTAATAATTTTCCACTACTAGCGATACTAGGTACGCTTGTTAGTAATGAACAAAAGACTATAAAGCATTTAATTTTTTGCATAATACTCATGCAGCCATTCTTCTAATAGCTCTGCTTTTAAAGGTCTGCTTAAGTAATATCCTTGTGCATGGTCGCATTTCATATTTTTTAATAAATTTAACGAGTCCAATGTTTCAACACCTTCAGCAACAACAGAGAAACCTAACTGGTGCCCCAAAGTAATGGAAGACTGCACTATAAATTGATCTTTTTGTGACTCATCTAATTTTAAAATAAAGCACTTATCTAGTTTTAATTCATCGATAGGCAGCATTTTTAAGCGCCCGAGCGATGTTTGTCCTACACCGTAATCATCTAATGATATTTTAACGCCAATCATTTTCAAATCTTCGAGTGCTTTAATGCCTTTTTCTTCATTTTCGATCATATCTCGCTCCGTAAGCTCAATAGTGATCAACCCTGGGGCCACTTTATATTCTTTAAGTGTATCCACCAATGCGCTATGGAACCCCGGAAATGCAATATCTTGCGCTGATACATTAATAGCTGCTTGTAATTCAATGCCCTTTGATTGCCAATTAGCAACCTGTGCAACAACGGTATTCACAACCCATGCAGTTAACTCTACAATGAGGCCTGATTGTTCAGCCAAATCAATAAATAGCTCAGGATTAACCCAGCTACCATCTTTTCGTTGCCAACGAATAAGCGACTCAACTTTATCTATTTTTTGTGTTTTCATGTGTAATTTAGGCTGATAGGTCATAAATAATTGACCATCATTGTCACTAATCGCTTGTTTTAATTCATCAAGCATAATTAAACGATCTAAATGTGCTTCATCCTCGCCTACTTGATAATAATGAATACTTTCATGCTCATTTGCTGCGCTATCAACGGCAATCAATACACGGCGCATCAGATCATCACTCGCAATACCTTGCGTAGGATACTGAACAATACCGGCACTAAAGCGCAGATTAATTTTTAATTTTTGAATTGTGTAACATGCTTGCAGTTGCGCCATTAACCCTTCAATACCACTTTTAAACTCTTTTGCCGCAGCCATTGGAAACACAGTTAAAAATTCATCCCCACCAATACGTGCATGAAAACCGCCAAGTTCGTCCGAAAACTCACCGATACGGCACGCAACCGCTTTTAGGCAGTCATCACCAATACGTGGGCCTAATTTGTCATTGATATGACGCAAACCTTTTATATCGATACCAACTAAGGTGTACTCAGTTGATGGCTCAAGTTGTTCACAAAGTACTTCTAGCATCGCCGAACGATTATAAAACCCAGTAAGTGAGTCATGCTTAGCCTGAAAATTTATTTGCTGTTCACGCTCATGAATATCGTTACCCATGCTGTTGAATGCTTCAACTAAAGTGGTTATTTCTGAACTTTGCTTTTTACCTTTAAATTCAAAGCTATAATTACCTAATGCAAATTGCCTTGCAATGGCTGCTAATTGAGTCAAGGGGGTGGTTAAATTATTAGCCAGTAAACTACTGGTAACTACGCCCACAAATAAGGTCAAAATAGCCAATACCATTAAGGTCAAAAATAGCTTTTCAAAATCGCTATAGCTTTGCGTTAAATCAGCGCTAAGTAATATAATAATCGGATGGCTGTGTAATGAAGGTAGGTTTATATCGCGATTGCGGTACACTAAATATTCACTAAAAAAGCGTGACGTAGTGAGTGTATTAAAATAATTAACAGGATCAAATTGTTCAGGGCGCTTAACTAACGAGCTAATAACCAAATCATCCGCACTTCCTATAAAGCTCACATCCATGCCGGTTAAGTTTTTAAGTTCGCTCGCAACACTATCGTCAATTTTAAAGCCAACCAAACTATAAGCCACTGTACGTGGCGCTTTTACTGGTAGTAGGATAACTTGATAAAGTTCTTTGTTTAATACAACAAAACTAGATTGTTCAGGGGCATTTAATAACTCTTTCATCAATGGTCGTAAATCGTGGGCAAAATGATCTTCACTGGTGTTAGCTGAAATTAGCGTCCCTGACAAATCAATCAACATCATAAGCTCAGCATCTATACGCTGGCTATGATTAAATAGCACACTGCTTATAGTTCCTGCATCACGCGTAGCAACAGCTTGCTTAAAGCCAAAGTCGGAGGTAAGTACCTTAGCTGCTGTTAATAGTAAGCTTTCTTTTGATTTTAAATATTGCTTATAAACGTTTTGCGCTACGCTAATATCTTGATTAACTTTCTCTTCTTGAAATTTACTTGTAGACCACCAAAAACTAAACAAACTGACCATAGTAGTTAATAACACCAAGCCAACACAAAGTATGGTTATACGATTTTTTAAACTATTAGTCATTACCAGCCTTAAATTTACTGCCAAACGTATTACGTGGCGATGGTGATGAAGTATTTATTGTTACTACTAAACCACTTTTATCATTAATTGTTATGATTTTTTTACTCTCCAACGACTCAGTTTGCAAAGGGTGCCATACACTAATTTGCAGAGGAAAATCATTTAAAGGTAACTCAATGCGGCCTTGTTCATCTGTTTTATAAACACGTTCACTGCTTGCTATGTAAATATAGCCAACCATAGAATCATGAATGTTACACCCCAACACAACAACGCCTTGTTGCTCAAAAGTAATTGGATCTTTTGGTTGCCCTGAATATAACTTTAGTTGAAATGGCTTAGCTTGTGAAAAAGAATACACATGATGACGAATGTTATCACTATTAGGAAAATTCACTCGCTGCCCTTTTTGTACAATTAATAGCTCAGGTAAAAACTGTTTGTGAACCTGATCCATAATAGCAACGCTACGAGGAGCTGGCGAATACGGCTTATTTATTTGTTCTAATTCAATTACCGCATCTGCTAATTGTTGACCATATTGATCTTTAACGACTAACTCAATATTTTCAGCCAGAGCTGAGTGACTAAAAAGAAAACAGGTAATTAAAAAACAGTAATTTTTCACACAACGCTGTAATACCCGTTTAAACATAACAACACCCAACGATTAATATTAGGTTAAGTTAATTTGAGACAGGGACTAATTGCAAGAACTATAGCCCAGTAACTAAAAATAAAGACTTAGCCACTGGTCTACTTAATTCTTTAGGATTACTTTTTAACAATTAGTCCGTAATCGTTATCTAAAATAGCAATCACTTCTTTACGAGGATCTTCAGGGATGACAATCTCTTTGCCAACAATCTTACTAGCAATACCTACGTAGGTGTTTGACACCTCAAGCATTACTGATTCCGGTAAAATGTAATCTTTAGCCAGTTGTTCACGCTCGCCCATGCGATCTTTATTTAATAATACGTCGCTTTCAGGCACATTATTAATAAGCAACTGACGAAAGCCCTCTTTAGAATTTTCGACAATTTTACCTTCACGATAAGAAGCTTCATCCCAAATACGTGATGAATCGGGAGTACCTACTTCATCAATATAAATAAGTTGCTGCGTGCCGTTTAAATCCTCTACATAACCAAACTCAAATTTTGTATCAACAAAAATTTGCGCAAGCTTTGCAAGTTCATCGCTAATTAATTTAAAACCTTCAACTAATAACCTTTCGTATTTGGTTACATCATCTGCCGATTTAAAATTAAATACGTCTAAGTTATTAGTGATATTAGCCCGGGTAATATTTACATCATCAACAGCTGGAATGTCGGCAACACTTTCAATAATACCTTTAGTTGATGGTGTAATGAGTACATTATCGAGCTTTTGATTTGCTTTTAAGCCCTCAGGTAAATCAATACCGCAAAAGTTACGAACGCCTTTTGCGTAATCGCGCCACATGCTACCGGTAATATATTGACGTGCAATAGCTTCAACTTTAACAGTACTCGCTTTACGCACAATCCATACATAAGGATGCGGAATATCAACAATATGGTTACCCGCAAGGCCTGCTTTATCAAATAACTTAAACCAATGCGATGCCACCGTATTTAATGCAATACCTTTGCCTGGCACACCGTTTAAGCCATTTTCGCCCTGCCAAATACAATCAAATGCAGAAATTCTATCGGAAATAACCATAATAGCTAATTCAGTCCCCGCAGGTACTTTATAGCTTTTTTCTTTAATTAATCGCGCGCTATCGTCATCAGTTAACCAATAAACTGAACGAACCTTACCGCTGTGTACTTCACCTTTGGTACGAATGGGTAAATCATCGTTTACGTCTAAAACTTTATAGCTAGTCATGCTATCTCCGGGGTTAGGGATGCTCAAAGAGCAAAGTATGGTTTGGGGTTATATGGGCGGTATAATAATCCACCCCATGAAAAAGCTCAATCTTGCACTGAAAACAAAAAACGGTGAATATTTATATAGCTGTAATAATAGGGTAAACTTAGTATGCTAACTAGCCTAAGGAGATACCTTGAACTACCTAACCGCCACAAAAAATAAAAAATACCTAATGTATATTTCTCAAAATTATTCATACGCTATTTTGAGGCCATTGCAGCAGCAAATATTAGCGCATGGTGGTCAGGTAAGTTGGTTTTTAGAAGGCAAAGATGTCAATCCAGATTTTTTGACCGATAGTGAAAAGCAGCTTTATTCTATTGAAGACATTCATAAGTGGTCGCCCGATGCTATTTTTGCTCCAGCCAATTTAATACCAACCTTTTTACCAGGCAAAAAGGTTGCAGTGTTTCATGGCTTTGATGCTGGTAAATTAAATCGAAAAGGTGAAAACGATCATCTTAAAGCCAGAGGATGTTTTGATCTTTATTGTACTCAAGGCCCTAATACCACAACCCCTTTCAGTGCTTTACAAAAAAAGCTGGGCTACTTTAAAGTAACACAAACAGGCTGGCCTGCTTTAGATCGTCTATTTAAAAATGAACCTACTCGCTCTTACGTAGACGAATTAGATTCAAGGCCAACCCTATTAATATGCTCTACTTTTTCTAAACGACTTTCACTTGCGCCTAAACTTTATAAACAAATAAAACAATTTAGTGAAACAGGAAAATGGCGCATTTTGATGCAGTTCCATCCAAAAATGCCGCTTGAGTGGGTAAATAAATATAAAGCATTGAGCAATAATAATTTAACCTTTATAGAAACAGATGATGTCATTCCTTTATTAAAATCTGCCGACGTTATGTTATGCGACACCTCGTCTATATTATTAATGTTTTTGTTACAGCGAAAACCTGTCGTCACATTTTGCAATCAAGACCCTAAAAAACATTTACTCAATGTAACTGATGCGAACAAAGTTGAAGGTGCTATAGATAATGCGTTAACTTACCCGCCAGAGTTAATGGAAAATATTGAAAGCTATTGCCAAGAATTACATCCATACTCTGATGGGCAATCAAGTGAACGAGTACTTGTCGCAACCAATGAATTTTTACTAAGTAATGAAAAGTTAAAATCTAAACCGCTCAATTTTATTCGACAATTTAAAATGCGTAAAAAACTTAATTATTGGAAATGGTAAAGCCAAACAATGATCAACCTAACAAACGTCACTTTTAAATGGCATAAAAACGATAAAGCCCCCACGCTTAGCATCAGCGAATTAATTATAAAAAAAGGCCAACATGTTTTTTTACATGGTCCTAGTGGCTCTGGTAAATCAACACTGCTTGCACTACTTGGGGGAATAAATACCGCCACCAGCGGCGATGTTGTAATATTAAGTCAAAATTTAAATACGCAAAGTAACACCAAGCGAGATGCATTTAGAGCGGATCATATTGGCACTATTTTTCAAAACTTTAATTTACTGCCTTATTTAACACCCCTCGAAAACGTGGTTTTAGGGTGTCAATTTTCTAAAATACGTCAGCGCCAAGCATTAAAACACTCCACTACTTTAACCAAAGAAGCCAAGCGCTTACTAAACGCACTTGGCTTAAGCGAGCAACAATATAATAAAAATGTTGCAGAGCTAAGCACAGGTCAACAGCAGCGTGTTGCCGCTGCCCGCGCTTTTATTGGCAGCCCAGAACTAATAATAGCGGACGAGCCTACATCTGCACTCGATACCCAAAACCGTGAAAGCTTTATTAAATTACTGTTTGAACAAGCCAAATACTCAAACAGTACTTTGATGTTTGTAAGCCATGATGAAAGTTTAAAACCGTTATTCGACCGCTCAGTTGATCTTATCAGCTTGCAGGAGCAGCTATGATCCTTGCTAAACTTGCTTACAAAAGCCTATTAAATCGTCGTACCAGTGTGCTTTTAACGCTCTTTACAATCGCCATTAGTGTTATGTTACTGCTTAGCGTTGAGCGTATACGCATTGATGCCAAAAGTAGCTTTAGTAATACAATTTCGGGCACTGATTTAATTGTCGGCGCACGCACTGGCGATATACAATTACTGCTTTCCTCTGTCTTTAGAATTGGCCACACCAACAATAACGTAAGTTGGCAAAGCTATGAATATATAACAAGCCAGCGTGGTGTAAAATGGAGCATACCTATAAGCCTAGGCGACAGTCACAAAGGCCAAGCTGTACTGGGTACAACACTTGATTACTTTAGCCATTATCGCTTTGCAAAAAAGCAAAGCTTAAGCTTTAACAAGGGTCACGCTTTTAGTGCTATTAACGAGGTGGTGCTCGGCAGTGATGTCGCAACTGCATTAGGGTATAAACTTAACGACTCTATTGTTATATCTCACGGCATGGGCAACACAAGCTTTCATCACCACGACGATAATCCGTTTAAAGTAGTAGGAATTTTAAATCCCACAGGAACACCCGTTGATAAAACGCTACATATACCGCTTGCAGCTATCGATTTAATCCACGGCAACAATTCTGGCGATAACCATGACCATGACCATGACCATGACGAACATAACAGCCTAATTGGCCATCCAAAGCAAATTACTGCATTTTTAATGGGATTTAAATCGCCTTTATACACATTGCAAATTAGGCGTAATATAAATCAATATAAAAAAGAAGCACTGCTTGGCATTATGCCAACGGTCACACTTAAAGAATTATGGCAAATGCTCGCCATTGTAGAAAAAGTACTGATGTTGTTTTCAGCCGTAATTGTGTTGGTAAGCTTACTTGGTATGCTAACCTCGCTGCTTGCCAACTTAAGTCAGCGTCGGCGTGAGCTTGCCATATTACGCTCAGTAGGTGCTCGCCCATGGCAGTTATTTACGCTCATTAGTATCGAATCATTATTTACAACATTACTTGGTTGCATAGTGGGCTGTGCATTATATTACTTAGCACTATTTACAGGTGGCTCTTATTTGCAAAGCCACGCTGGCATTAGCGTTAACATAGCTATGCTTTCTAGCTATGAACTCACACTTATCGGCGTTATTATGATTGCTGGCTTTATTATTGGCTTAATACCCGCTACACGCGCTTACTTTTATTCGCTCAGCGATGGCATGAGTATAAAAACATAATTATTAGGTAGTTTATGACTTTTTTTAAAACAACATTTTATTACAGCGCGCTAGTGTGCTTACTAATAAGCAGCTTTATAAGTAACGCGAACCCACCAAAAGAAATTTTTTGGGAGGACTTAATCCCTAAAAATCACGTACAAATAGACACACAAACTCAAGCTAATCACGACGGTAGTGAGCAAAACTGGGTGCAGCCCGACTTAGATGCCCCCATTGTAAAAGAGCTAAATGGACAATCGGTTAGCTTACCTGGCTTTGTTGTGCCGCTTGAGGGTGACAGTGAAGTCATTACCGAGTTTTTACTGGTGCCGTACTTTGGCGCTTGCATACACGTTCCGCCGCCACCACCTAATCAAATAGTGCATGTAACAATTAAAGGCGGTGTGCCTATTGAAAGCCTATACGACGCAATTGTGGTCACAGGAATAATAAGCACTGAATCATGGTCAGGAGAGATAGCCCAAACAGGCTATAAAATCAAAGCTGTAGGTGTTGCACCATTCGAGCTTTAAAATATACAGTCAATCGAATTAAATTGACCGTATATTTTAAATTCAAGTAATCTACTTTTGGCAGTTTGAGCAAAAAATAGTACTGCGCTGCCCCAATCTAATTTCTTCTAATTCGTTTTCACACGTCATGCACGGTTTTCCTTTGCGTCCATAAACTAATAACTCTTGAGCAAAGTAACCTGGCTTTCCATCGCTTTGTGCAAAATCTTTAAGCGTTGTTCCACCTTGTTTTATGGCCGCAGCAAGCGTGTCTTTTATAATAGGGATAAGTGCCTGATAACGCTTTAGTGATACTTTACCAGCCTCTCGTTTGGGATGAATACCGGCTTTAAAGAGTGATTCATTCGCGTAAATATTACCGACTCCAACAACCACAGCGTTATCCATAATAAACTGCTTTACGGGCACTTTTTTATTGCGCGATTGTTCGTACACGCGTTTAGCAAAAAAATCATCGGTAAGCGGCTCAGGACCAAGCTTAGAGAGCAGCTTGTGTACCTCTCCTGGCTCTTGCCATAAGCAGCAACCAAAACGACGAGGATCGTTTAAACGCAGCGCCTTACCATTACCAAAAATAAACTCAACATGGTCGTGCTTTTTTAATGGCTCAGCTTTATCTACTACACGTAAATTACCCGACATTCCCAAATGCAAAATAGTACTACCAAGTTGGCAATGTAACAGTAAGTATTTAGCTCGTCGTTCAATGCTTGTTACCGTTAACCCTTCTAGTTGATAAACATCATCAGGCACTGGCCAACGCATACTGGCATTGTAAATGTTTACCTTGGTAACAACTTGGTTCTGTACATGGGGAGTGATCCCCATTCGGCTCACTTCTACCTCTGGTAACTCAGGCATTAATTAGACTCACTTTGTGAAAAATCAAAACTAGGAAATAACTGCTTCGCAGTCGCTAAATCAAGCTTAAGTACTCGTTGGCTACTTTTTTCAAGTAAGTAATAATGCGCATTATCTTTATACAACAAATAAATCCATGGCAAACTCTCCCCTGCTAACTCAAATGTAGCGACATATAAAGGCGCTCGAGGATTAAACACAACCGACTCATTAATATTTATAAGCTCAATACTTTGCCAACGGTTGATAAGCTCACCAAGCTGCGGTTCAGACGGCAACCAACGAAGAGATACGTCATTTTGTAACGCAGTTGTACGCCAACTAGTGCCAATTCGTTCAATTTTTTGATCGACAAACTCAAGGGTCAAAACAAAACTCTGCACTGGCAATACCGGCTGCATTGAAGGCGCATCGATATTGCTAAAAAGTTGTTTATGCCAGCCATTTAAAAAGAAGATCATAATCAACATCGAAAATATAATAACGTTGTTCCAACCTTTGCGGCCCAGTCGCATATTTACACACCCAATTAATTCAAGAATTTAAAGTGTAACTAAAACTTAATTGCACTGTCTATATGTTAAACCCTACATACTTTGTTAGAATATCGGCAAATTTATAGGAGTTCCGTCAATGTCTATGTATGTAGTGGGCCATAAAATCCCAGATTCAGATTCTATTTGTGGTGCAATTGCACTCGCGTATTTAAAAAACCAAATCGATGAGCCAGCGATTCCAACACGTCTTGGTGAAATTTCACCAGAAACGCAGTTTATCCTTGATAAATTTGGTTTCGAAGCACCAGAGCTAAAATTAAGCTACGCTGGTGAAGATGTTTACATTGTGGATCACACAGAAAAAACACAAGCACCCGATGATATCGACCAAGCTCGTGTTGTTGGCGTGGTAGATCACCATAAGCTAGGTGACTTAACATCATCGACTCCGCTTGAATGTTGGATCCGCCCTGTTGGTTGTTCAAACACCATTATTAAAATGATGTACGACTTTTACAGTGTAGAAATCCCAAAAGACATCGCAGGCATTATGCTATGCGCTATTTTAAGCGACACCGTAATATTTAAATCGCCAACATGTACCACTGCCGACATTAAATGCGTTGAAGCCCTAGCAGAAATTGCAGGCATTGAGGATTTTAAAGAGCTTGGCATGGATATGTTCCGCGTTAAGTCTGCTGTAGAAAACACACCAGCGCGTGACTTAGTAATGCGTGACTTTAAAGATTTCAACATGAACGGTAATTTAGTCGGCATTGGCCAGCTAGAAGTAATCGACCTTGCTGTTTTTGATGATATTAAAGCAGATCTTGCTGCTGATATTGCTAAGCTAAAGCAAGAGGGCAACCGCCATTCTGTATTTTTACTGCTTACCGATATCATGAAAGAAGGCTCAGAAATGCTAATTGTATCTGACGATGCAAACTTAGTTGAGCAAGCTTATGGTGTAAAACCAGAAAATGATAAAGTATGGTTAGATGGTGTACTGAGTCGTAAAAAGCAAGTTGTGCCACCATTACAAGATGCGTTCACAAAAATCTAATAATGTTTTCATTAATTGATTTAAAAGCCTTGTTGGTTATACCAACGAGGTTTTTTATATTATATCGATCTGCTTATATATGGGGTCTATTTAGCGTTAAGAAAATCACGCTAGAACTAGGCAAAATTTTTGTATCTAGTTGTTCTAAATGAAAGTTTTTAAGGACCTTATAGTGCAATTTAATTCGTTAAATTGTTCAAAGATTTATGCAGTTTGGTATTAACCATATTTTAAATAATAAAAAACCCAGCCTAGGCTGGGTTTTTAAATTCTAAAAGAACTAAAATTACTTAATTTTAGCTTCTTTAAAAAGAACATGTTTACGAATCTTTGGATCAAACTTTTTGATTTCCATCTTCTCAGGCATGTTACGTTTGTTTTTGTCAGTAGTGTAGAAAAAACCAGTACCGGCAGTTGAAACTAAACGGATTTTATCGCGCATGATTCAGATCCTTAAACTTTAACGCCGCGAGCACGGATTTCTGTAAGAACCGTGTCGATGCCTTTTTTATCGATAATACGCATACCTTTAGTAGTAGTGCGTAATGTTACAAAACGTTTTTCACTTTCAACCCAAAAACGGTGTGTTTGTAGGTTAGGTAGGAAACGACGTCTAGTCGCGTTTCTCGCGTGTGAACGGTGATTACCAACCGCTGGACGCTTACCTGTAACTTGACATACTTTAGACATGTCTATATATCTCCAATAACTTCGCTCGAGCTTAATTTAATCTAAGGCCGTGTATTTTCGCCCTAGAGATAAATCGAAGGGCGCTCTTTATACAGCTTTTACAGGCAAAGATCAAACACTGATCTATCCAATCAGCTCATATATGTAAATTTGATAGCGGCTAATTATAAAGATCGAATGCCCTTAGGGAAAGTAAAAACTGCATTTAAATTAAACTAATTTGCTAAAACGCGTTAAACAGCTCATTTTTAACACACTTCTGTGCCTAACAAAGCTAAATAAGGCCTCGCTCAGCAAAAGAAACACAGGTTTCCCCACCCACAATGATGTGATCAAGTACACTTATGTCTACCAATTGCAGTGCTTGTTGTAATTTATTGGTTATAAGTTTGTCAGCTTGGCTAGGTTCTGCAATACCGCTTGGATGATTATGTGCAAAAATAACTGCCGCAGCATTATTTTTAAGCGCCGCTTTTACCACCTCGCGCGGATAAACACTGGCTGAATTAATCGTACCGTAAAAAAGAATTTCATCTTTCACTAATCTATTTTGGCTGTCGAGGTATAACACCATAAACACTTCTTGTTGCAAACCACGCATTTGAAGAGTGAGATAGTCGTAAACCGAGTTTGGCGAATTAAACACAGCGTCTCGCTGGCAACGTTCCTGCATATATCGCTGGCTTAATTCAAGAACCGCTTGTAGCTGCACATACTTTGCGGTTCCTAACCCCTTTTGAGAACAAAACTCCTCAATACTGGCATTAAACAAGTTATGCAGTGTTTTATTTTCGTTAAGTAAATGCTGGGCAAGCTCTATTACGTTCATACCAGGTAAGCCAGTGCGTAAAAAAATAGCCAGCAACTCAGCATCCGTTAATGCTTTGGCTCCTTTGGCAATGAGCTTTTCACGTGGGCGAAGTGAATTTGGTAGCGATGTTAATTGCATTATTCATCCTTGCTGAGCAAAAGTGTCTTTTAACTGTAATGCAAATTTTTAAATTAGCCTGATAATTTCAAATTAAAAACTTAGCTGTACAGGTAAAGATTTGTTATTTTAGCCACAATATTAAATAAGGCTTATAGACAACCATGATTGATTTAACCAATAAAAAAATTGTACTGGGTATTACCGGCGGTATTGCAGCTTATAAATGCGCCGAATTAGTTAGACGATTAAAAGACCATGGTTGTGAAGTTAAAGTGGTAATGACCGAATCGGCCAAGCACTTTATAACCCCCTTAACAATGCAAGCGGTAAGTGGCGAAATGGTATCAGACTCATTACTTGATCCCTCTGCTGAAGCGGCAATGGGCCATATAGAGTTTGCAAAATGGGCTGATTTAATTTTAGTCGCACCCGCAACCTGTAACATTATTGCTAAAATGGCGACCGGTATTGCCGATGACTTATTAACAACGTTACTGCTAGCTACACCAGCTAAAGTAGCCGTTGCGCCAGCTATGAACCAACAAATGTATGCACACCCTGCAACGCAAGCTAATTTAGCAACATTAAAAGCACGTAACATACTTATTTGGGGCCCAGGTAAAGGAGAACAAGCCTGTGGTGATGTAGGCGCTGGTCGAATGCTAGAACCTCATGAACTTGTTGAGTTATGCATTGCGAAAGAGCAACCACAGTTACTTTTAGGTAAAACAATTACCATAACAGCAGGGCCAACACGTGAGCCACTTGATCCGGTTCGTTTTATATCAAATCACAGCTCAGGAAAAATGGGCTATGCACTCGCACAAGCCGCTTTATTGCTTGGCGCAAAAGTGAATTTAATTTCAGGCCCTGTTAATATTAAGCCGCCAACTGGTGTAAACTTAATTAATATACAAAGCGCTGAGCAACTACTCGCTGAGTCACTTACTTACGCTCCACAATCAGATGCATTTATTGGCTGCGCTGCCGTTGCCGATTACCGGGCTGCGAATGTTGCGACTCAAAAAATGAAAAAACAAGGTGACGAACTTACCCTCACCTTAGTAAAAAACCCTGATGTGATTGCAGCAGTTGCAGGCCTTACTCAAAATCGCCCTTACACGGTCGGCTTTGCCGCTGAAACACAAAATGTAGAAAACTACGCTAAAGGCAAACTCAAAAACAAAAATCTCGACATGATTTGTGCTAACGATGTATCGCAAAGTGGCTTGGGGTTTAATTCTGATCAAAATGCGCTAACGCTTTATTGGCATAATGAGCAGTTAGAATTAGCGCAAAGCAGTAAAGTAGAAATTGCCCGCAAAGTGATCGAGCAACTCGCTAAACACCTATAAAAAGGCTGGAAACAAACTGAATAAAACATTAACATAAGCCATTCATTTGAACAAAAAATGACTAGGGTCCTTAACTGTGCCACTAAGAAATAACTAAAAAAAGGAATGTTCATGCCTGCGACAAAAAAAAGCAATCGCAAAGAGCAAATACTGCAAGCACTCGCACAAATGTTAGAAACCAGCCTAGGACAACGTATCACCACAGCTAAGTTAGCCGCTGAAGTGGGCGTATCGGAAGCCGCGCTGTACCGTCACTTTCCTAGCAAAGCACGTATGTTTGAAGGCCTAATAGAGTTTATTGAAGACACTCTTTTATCGCGCATAAACCTTATTTTAGAAAATGAAAAAGAAAGCCAAACTCGCATTTATAATATTTTGTTATTACTTTTAACATTCGCTGAAAAAAACCCAGGCATAACCCGTATTTTAACGGGCGATGCTTTGCAAGGTGAGCAAGAGCGTTTACGCGAACGTGTGCAGAGCTTTTTTGAAAAACTCGAAACCCAGTTTAAGCAAGTATTGCGTGAGCGAAAACTACGCGAAGGTAGAAATTTTCAAAGCGATGAACTGACGCTTGCAAATTTTTTACTTGCTTATGTTGAAGGTAAAATGAACCAATTTGTACGCAGCGATTTTAAAGCAAAACCAAGCACTCAATTTGAAAAGCAATGGCCTGAGTTACAAAAAATCTGGCTTTAACTGCGACTCTCTGCCAAATTGAATTTATAATTAGCAGATACAAAAAGCGACCTTTTGGTCGTTTTTTTGTATCTGCATGTTACTCATCGCCCTTGCTTGCTATTTATCTGATCTACTCGAAATATTAATCAAACTCGTTACACTAAATAAATGTTAAAAAATGAGAACCTATAATGAAAACAAAGCTCACCTTATTAAGTTCTGCGCTTATTATTAGCTTAACGAGCACAGCTATAAACGCCAAAGACGCATTGCAATTTAAAGATATATTTAATTTTAAATCAGCTAAAAGTACTCAGTTATCTGAAGATGGGAGTATTTTGTCACTCAGTGCAACGCCTTATCGTGGTAATGCCACTGGCCAAGTTTACTCACTGAGCAGTAATAGTTTAATTAGCGAAGTTGAGGGAGGTACTAAACCCGTTATAAATAAAGCTGCAAATTGGGTCGCATTTACGCAAGTACCTACTTTGCTTGAAAAAGAAAACAGCAAGAAAAAAGACACACTAAAAAATAATGTCGTACTCGTAAACACGCTATCAGGCGAACAACAAAGCTTTGCTGACGTTAAAGATTATAAACTGTCAGATGACGGTGCTTGGCTTGCTTATCGTTTAAATAAAGCCGCTGATAAAGAAGATGACGAAAAAGAAAAAAGTGAAAGCACTGGCGACATTAAAGACGAGAGCGCAATTTCACCAGATAAAAAAGATAAAACTTACTCACTCGTTATTATAAATTTAGCCGATAAACGCAGCCACACAATAGAAAACGTATTTAGCTATGATATTAGCGCGACTAACGATCAATTACTGGTTAGCCAAAGTTACAGTGATGGCAATAATAATCAAATAGCGCTTATAAACTTAAATAACTTTCAAAGCACAACCTTAATAGATGAGCCTGGCGTAGTAGCCAGTAAAATAGCTTGGCATCCAACAAATACGAGTGTTGCGTTTACTGTAGGAAATTACGTCAATGACGATACACGCCGCCGCAACTACAGTTTACAGCTATGGAAAAACGAACTTCTTTCAACAATAAGCTCGCCAAATAAAGATTGGACAATAGGTAAAACAGCCACGTTAACATGGTCTGAAAACGGCGAGCGCTTATACTTTGAGAACCACCCAAAACTCGCAGCGAAAGTAAAAGCAAAAGAATACACTGACGAAGCATCACTTTACGATTTTGATACCATACGTGAACACAAAGGTTTAAATGTATGGCATAACAACGATGTACAAATAAAGCCGCGTGAAGAGCAACAATGGGACGAAGTTAATAAAACTCGTCATTACAGCGCGGTATACCACGTTAATTCACAAAAAGCGGTACAGCTAAGCACCACTAATATGCCTGAGGTTGCACTAAACTCTGAGCGAGATGTGTCTTTACTTGGCTCATCTAACATCCCCTACCTAGAAAAAATAATGTACGGCGGTTTTTTTGCAGACTACTTTGCTGTAAATATAAATACAGGCAAGCAAACAGCTATTATTAATGACTACCCATTTAGGCCAAGCCTTGCACCTAATGGTGAGTTTGCCGCTTACTTTAGCAATAGCCAAATACAGCTTAAAGATTTAAAAAACAATCAAGTAACCCCACTGACTAAAGCAATTCAGGCCACCTTTGCTGACGATAAACATGACTACCCTTCAACTCAGCCAGGCTATGGCTTTGCCGGCTGGATGCAAGACAGCAGCCAAGTACTTGCTTACAGCAAATACGATATCTGGGCATTTGACGTACAAACTAAGCAAGCAACCCGTTTAACCGATGGAAAACAAAGTAATACGCAATATCGCGTTGTTAAGCTTGATAAAGACCAAATTGGCTTTAAAAAAGCAGACACCCTGCTTTTATCTGCTATAAACCTACAGACTAAGCAAAGCGAAGTTGCAAAACTCGATTTAACTACAAATACGATCACCAAAGTACTGAGTGGACAAAAACGCTTTGAGCTGGTCAAAAAAGCTAAAAATGCCGACAAGTACGTGTTTACCTCGCAAACTTACAGTCAATTTCCGGATTTCTATCACACTGACTTTAGTTTTAGTGCACCAAAAAAAGTAACGACATTAAACCCACAAATCAATGATTTTGCTTGGGGTGAAAAGCCAGAACTAATAAGCTACAAAGGCTTTGATGGCGAAGACTTGCAAGGCGTGCTTATAAAACCAGCAGGCTATAAAAAAGGTGATAAAGTCCCTGTTGTTGTGTACTTTTACCGTTATATGAGCCAGCGCATGTTTGAGTTTCCAAAAATGGAATTAAACCATCGCCCTAACTTCCCTATGTTCACATCAAACGGTTATGCAATATTTTTACCTGATATTCGTTTTGAAATAGGCCACCCAGGCAAATCATCAACACAAACCATGATTAATGCCACCCAAAAGCTAATCGACTTAGGGATTGCTGATCCAAATAAAATAGGTTTACAAGGCCACTCATGGGCGGGTTATCAAAGCGCCTTTATGATCACCCAAACTGATATGTTTAAAGCCGTTGTGTCAGGGGCTCCTGTATCTAACATGACCAGTGCTTACAGTGGTATTCGCCTTAAATCGGGCCTTGCACGTCAATTTCAATACGAAACAGGGCAAAGCCGTATTGGCAAAAACTTATTTGAAGCACCAGAGCTTTACATTGAAAACTCACCGGTGTTTTTTGCAGATAAGGTAAACACTCCCATCTTAATTATGTTTGGTGATAAAGATGATGCTGTTCCATGGCACGAAGGCGTACAGTATTATTTAGCACTACGCCGCGCAGGCAAAGACGCCACCTTTTTACAATATGAAGGTGAACCGCACCACTTGAAAAAATTCCCTAATCAGGTCGACTTTTCAGTGCGTATGATGCAGTACTTTGATCATCATTTAAAAGGCAAGCCTGCCGCCAAATGGATAACTGAAGGAGAAGCATTTATTGAAGAATAAATGCTGTTACTTATTGTTAGCAATCGTGTGTTTGGTTTTAAAGTAATCTTGTATTGTTATTAACAATCATAAAAACACGCCATTTTAAGCCCTCTTTGTAAAGAGGGCTGTTTACTTTACAAATACTTAATAAAAACATAGGATAGATGTAAGGCTTTACTCTTTATTAATAATTTTAAATTATACCAATAGCGCTGACTTTTAAGTTTGATTAGCGTATCTTATAGATAGAATTTAAGCTTAAAATTTATTATTTCATGAGTCATTTTCAACCTCCCTTTACGATTACAGCAAAAATTATTCATTATATTTCTGATATTGCCGAAGCCCTTGGTAAGTTGTCTTTTTTTTATAATAAAAACGACATACATCAAGACCGCGAAAACATTGTCAAAAATCAGATTCAAAACACTCTTGCTATTGAAGGCAGTGATTTAACCCGCCCGCATATAAATACGCCACATCGTGATGACGACTCCTTAGTCGCTGAAATCGCCCAAGAAAAAAACGACATAGCTAACACCTATAATCAATTAGATAATTGGGATACAAACCTTTGCAATGACTTTTTAAGTGCGCATAAAACCCTCATGCTATCGCGAGGAAGTAATGCGGGTCATTATCGAACCAGCAATGTCGATAAAGGCAAAAGATTGCAAATGGCTCCACAAGCTCTGCATATACCACAAATGATGGAAGAGCTGTTTAGTTGGCTTGCTAGCTCAAAACAACATCCTCTTATAAAAAGTTCGGTGTTTCACTATGAGCTTAAATTTATACATCCCTTTGTTGATGGTAATAGCCGGATTGGGTGTATTTGGCAAACTCAAATGCTAAAGCAATGGAACCCATTATTTGCTCTAATGCCAATAGAGGGCATCGTCGCGACAAGTGAAGAGCAATACCACACAGCAATAAGTAACAGTACCGAAACAGGTGACTCTTGCGCCTTTATAGAATACATACTAGAAAACGTTTTATGTGCAGTTTTAACATTTGATGATTCATTATCAGACAAAAAACCAACCCCCCAACAAAACCCCACAACAGTAAAGCCCCAACAAACCCCACAAGTTAAAGCCTTAATAAACGTACTATCCCAAGCGAGTGATTCTTTAAATCGAAAGCAATTACAAGTAAAACTAAATTTAAAAGACAGAAAGCATTTTAGAGAACGCTACCTAAAACCAGCTATAGATGCCGCGCTAATTGAAATGACAATACCTGATAAGCCAAACAGCAAATTGCAAAAATACAGGTTAGTTTAATAAAAATAAGCATTTAAATAATGCAGCTATAAGCGCCAGCAGTAGTTTGTTTTAAGTGATAAAACGTGAAAGAGCAAAGATGATTTATAGCATATACCAAGGCATTAAATGAGGAAGTAATGAATAATTTAATCCGCCAGTACAACCGATAGTTTAATAAAAATCGCATTACTGGCGGTAAAAATAACAACAAAAATACGCTAAGATACAAAGATCAATATGCTTACAATACACCTAATTTCACTCAGGCTGACTATATTATGACTTCGATATGTTGAATACTAATCAAACAAAGTTAAGCCACTTACCTTTTTATAAAAGTACACATATGTTCAGCGACAATAAAATTAACCCGTAACAATATGTATAAGAATACCTCACAGCCACTGTGAATTTTATAAACCCTATAATACTAAGAATAATGTAAAAATAAACGTTTCTAAATTTTAACTCAAACTAGTCTTACTATTCATAATCTCCCTTGCTGTAATACTCTGTAATACCATCACAAAAATTCCTTCTATAGAGTGTTTATTTCCGTGAAACTAAACGGACTTATAATTCAACATAACGATAGGAAGAGTAATATGATGAGTAAAAAAAATATTATTAACAAATATAACATCAACTGATTTAAGCACATTATTAAACATACTAAATAAGGAAACCTATAACGTATTTCACCTACCGCCGAAGCAACTAGAGGCAGAGCCCCCCTTCCTATTCGACCTAATTATTACAGGTACGGAGCACTTATCGGTAAATAAAAAGCAAACCCCACTCTCTGATATAAAAGAAAAGATTACACACAAACAATTTATTACTCCACCTATCCTTGCATTAACTAATATAAATACAGACAACCGAACATCGTTATTTGAGCAAGGTATACATGATTACATTTTCACACCGATTATTGAGCCCGAGTTGTTGTTACGTGTCAAGTTAGCCTTGTTTTTTCAAAAGGAAGAGACAGCAATAACTGAATGCATGGCCTGTAGAGAAAAATCAAAACAGCTACTTTTACTAAAACATAACTTAAAACTTGATCCCATCTTCGCTTTAGCAGAAAAATCCGCAGCGTACCTATTGTCGGAAATGGCAAATGATATTTCAATATCAACACTTATTCGTCACATGGGCACAAATCGAAATAAGCTTTCTTTTGCTTTTAAAACCCACTATGGCGTCACCCCATTAAATTGGATTCGAGAGCAACGCATGCTGCATGCAGCACAGTTACTCACCTCTACAGATCAAACCATTTTAGCTATTTCTCATGCCGTGGGTTACCTAGATTCCAATAACTTTTCTACTGCGTTTAGAAGAAAATATCAATTATCCCCAGTGCAATATAGGCAAAAACAAAAAAGTCATCAAACAAAGAACACCATGCAAAAGGCAAAGGTATAAACACTGGGAGGTGGATAATGTTAACTCCTCTTCAAAGCGCTTGTAATTACTCAAAAGAGTTGAGAGGTAAAAGTACTTATGAGGAGAGTTCAAAAATAGCGTGTGGTCTTTTAACAGCCGTTTTGGCTGTTATTAGTTCACCTTTATAAAATATATAACGTTAATAATGTCCACTAATGGATTTTAACGTCATGTTATAGGTAATAAACAAAGCCTATTACAGATAAATTAAAAATAGATGTTGGAGAGAAATATGATTAGTGAAAATACTGTAGTAAATACGCAAATTATTGATGCAATTATTTTATATCACAGAAAAAAAATAGTGCCCGCAGGTGGTTTGGGTATTGTACTTAACGGTACGATTCTCGAAATCCCCTATGGATATAATAATGTTCAACGCGGCAGAATAGCAATGGCTAGGGGGCAATTTGAGATAACCCAAGTGACAAACTCGCTTGGCAATTTAGTAAACTTGAAAAGCTATAATCATGTCGGAAGCAATAAAACTAAACAAAAATATATCGATGCATTAAAAGATACTAACTTAAACAATAGTCAAGAACGTGTGTCTGCATTGATAATACTCACATCGGAATCTTGTAGATCACAAATGGTGTCTAGTGCCCTGACTATCCTCTTGAATAATGGACCAAACTTCGATGATGATGTCTGGGCTGGATTAGAGTTTGCTTTCAATAATTATGGTTCTACTGCAAAACATATGGGGTTTAATATTCAGGCAGGGGGAGAGCCATGGTCATGGTTAAGTTCTTCCAATTACCTAAGCTACATTCAAAGTGACACATTTACGGGAGATAAAGAGGTAGCCACTGCCCGAATAAATGCGGTGAAGAAATACATTAATCCAAACTAATTCTGTGCTCCAACTACTTAAGCCGTGTAGCATAGTATTTAATTAATAAATCGATTGACCTTACATTAACCTGCTGTTGCATATGATTTTTTCATCTTGGCGTCTAAGTAAGCACATTAAAAATTGGAAGACCAAAAATAATCCCATAACAAAACCTAAAACCCATTAAAACGGGTTTTAGCTCAATTGTTATAGGCAACTGAAGAAAGCCTATAACAATTAATGAGATCTAACAAATTATTGGAAACGAAAAATATGACTTACAGTTTTAAAGATGCAGCAAATGCAATGGTAATAAAAGAAATGGAATGTGGTGAAGGTATAAGGGTTCAATTTACACCTTTTTCATCTTGTCTTGGTGTGGTAAGTCGCAAAGGAGATCTACTAACAGGAATTCATTTAGTAGAAGTTGACATACAAGGTCAATTTAATGATGAAAAGGCGAATGCAGTTAAAGATAAAATAAATGGCTGCGATGAATGGTTTTTTGTCGGATTTGTAACAGATTGGGCATCTGGTAATACAAAAGATCAAGTCGATATAATAAAGACTGTTCCAAAGCAAAAAAACTCTGTTAATTTAGGTGATGGGGTATACGGGGCAAAATGGGAATTTAATGAACTGGCCTACCTAAAAGCGCCAAAGTATGTGAAATTGTAATAATTTTTCGCCTGTATGGTACGTATGGCTATAGCAAAATGTGTGCGTTTCAACTAAGCCTATAACAAAACCTAAAAATCATTAAAACTATTTTAGCAGTACTTAAATAAAAGGAACTACAATGAAAGATTATAAAGTCGTAGGATATTTCAATGGAAGTGTCACACTAGATAGCGTGACAAAATGCATCGGTGGTTATACAGATATTATATTTTCATTTTGGGTAAGCCCTGAACAGGGAGTTGCCGGCGCAGCTGCATCAGCGGTAGGTAACTCAGATATTATAAATTCCGTGAAGAAAGCGGGAAAAAAGTGTATTTTGGCTGCAGGCGGCTCAACTTACCTACCTGAAGTAGCAGATCTACAGCATGCTAAAGAGTATGGAAAAGCCCTTGCCGAATACGCCCTAGCAAACGGTTTTGATGGGGTAGATTTAGATATTGAAAATATTCAAATGAATCAGCAGACCTTACAATGGTTAGCTGCTGTGACGAACGCGATAGTCAGTGTCGCAACTGAAAAAAAAACCACGCTGCAAATATCTCACGCCCCTCAGGCACCTTACTTCCATAAGACCGAAGGCTATGCAAAACTTGAAGAGCTAACTGCTGGTAGAATCGATTACTACAATATTCAATACTACAATCAGGGATCTTATGCTTATCAAGCATATGAAGATTTCAGCTCTATGTTTGACATTGAATATCTAGGTGTAAGTAATGAAACATCAGTAAAAAGCATTATAACTCAAGACTCACCAAAGGTCCCCTTTGAAAAAGTGGTTATTGGCAAGCCTATCACTAAAGACGATGTCGGCAGTAGCAACAGTACTGGTTATATACCTACATGTGCGTTAATAGACATTTTGAATCAGGCTAAAGCACGAAAAATTCCATTTGGTGGGGTAATGGGTTGGAAAATTGATAGTGATATCGACGGAGCTTGGGGTGAAACTCTGAATGAATGCTTAAATGGAAGTAAAGCCTAATAACATCAAAAATATTGACATTAAAGCAATCAAGGTGAGGTCAAATAAAATTGCCCTTACCTTGATTACTTTATACTTCCCTCTAATTTATTTTTATTTTATCAACTGATTATAAATAACCTTTAAAGTAGCTAGATTTAAACCTCAATGTATAACCCTCCCATAATATCTATTTTATTTATCATTAAAAATGACGTAAGCAAAGAAAAAATAGTCTCATATAAAGGTTTATTATTTCGATATTTATATCATTCATCTGGCGATATCGCATAAATAATATATAAATATGGAGAAAATATATGTTGCATTATCAATTACAACAACTACAAGCAGTACCGTTAGCGGCTAATATTACAGCTGCAATAGAGGAAGGAGTAAATGGCATAACGGGATGGCACAATGTATTTCAACAACCCGCCTTGGCTGAATATCGAATTAAAGTCGTAACTACCGATCAATTGCCTGGTTTCAATGGCATAACAGTACCCAACCTATATCTGAATACGGCCAATAATATCGTTTACACAACGGCACTAGCTAGAAGGTTAGCTTTACTAGCTAATGATGTTGACCGCACCGATATGGTGATTTTTTTAAACTCAACCGAAATAAATAATAATACAAATCCTCAAAACTTTGCTCGTATTCTCGCTATGCATGAATGCTGTCATGGGTTAGGATTTCTAGGGCTATGTAATATAGTAAATAATGGCGCAGGTAATATTGGGCAATACTCAAGTGACAGCCTAATAGCTGCCATTCAACCCTTATTAAATAGGCTGGTTGCTCATTATGCTCTTGCTGATATAGGTGTTTTAATTCCATTTTGGAATGATCTTAACAATCCTATGAATCCAAATTCGGCAGCAAACCTCAATGGTCACCCGACGGTATTCTGTCAACTCTGGAATAATGCACCAGTCAACAATACACTATCGCTGGCTAATCGTTTGCGTGGTCTAAATAATACAGGTCTGCTAGCAGAAGATTTTCAACTTACAGCTAGTGGCGTGGCTTATGACTTATTTACTCCGATCCCTTTTATCCCTTTCACATCCGCTGACCACCTTCAAGCACATTATAATCACTGTTTAATGCGAGCAGGAGATATTCCTAATCAACCCGGCGGTGTCGATGCTATTACCATGGCAATTATGAATCAGTTAGGCTGGTAAAAACCCACTTTATATTGACAATTAATTAACAAAAGTGAATAAATCAAAGAAAAGTAAATGCCTGGCAAAGGTTTTAGTGAGTAATATCACCTAAATTAACTCCTGTGCTAAGCACTACTAGCGCCAAACGCTTTAAGCATAAATGACTATTAAATATAGAAAAAATTCTTATTTAATAATTTAACATTCAACTATAAAAGAGAAAATATAAAATGGCTCAAGAAAATATTAAATTAAACTTTATCAACCGCTCTAATGATATCAATAACAGTGAAGTGGTTATTTTTCAAAAAAACGTCGCGGAAACTTTTGACGAACTAGCTGTTGCTTGGCGAGTTATTCAAAATTGTGGCCGTAACGATAACCACCCTTTTAATTACCCGTTACAATTTCAAGTTTGTGCAAGTGATTCATATGGTAACTATTCACCAGAATTGACTGCCTATGAAGGTCAATCCTTTGAAATGGTCAAAGATACTTCTGGTGATGTGTTGAAAATATCACCAACACCTGCAGTCTCAGCCCAAGAAGTTGAAATAAAAAACAATTTAAGTACTGGTGCAATCAGTGGCAACATCTATCGTGATGGAAAGTTACTCGCAGCAAAAACGAATGTTGCGCCTGGTCAAAAGGGGGTATTCCAATTTAAGCCAAGTATATTTATTGGTACTGCTTCTCAAATCGTCGAAGGAGACGTTATGAATTCGGCTATTATTCAACAAATAAATACCGAGATTAACCTCTTTGGTATTCAAAGTGCTGACATTGTGATGACTGGCGGTGGTTCAGGACCTGGTGCGACAGCATTTAGTTTTCATTTAGAAAACATTAATAAATAGCAGTATAATCCAAATGTTGTAGGCTATTTATTTAGCCTCAACATTTTCATTTTTACACGCTAAGAAACTTACATTCATAAGGACAAATAACATGGCAAACGACCCAACTTCACAAACATGGCAATCTGGTGACTGGAGCAAACGTCCAAACTCGGAAGCCCCCTATAATGGTATCGAAATTTCCGGATTACCTGAGTACGATGAAAACGGCATGTTGATATCAGTAGCTGTAACACTCACCGATTACACACTTAATAAAGAAGGTGTTGCTAGCATTATTCCTGAACTAACCGTTTTTGCTGGTCGAGTTGATATTATTGCACCCATAGCGCAAACATCGCCACCTAGCTCTCCTCCTAAACCAAGTAGTGACTTCACTATAAAAGGCTGGGTCTCTCTTGAACCCTCTGGTGCTAATGTTTGCTTAAGGATCAATTTAAGCTACGGTTTAGAACACTTAAGAAGAGAAGAAATTGGTTACGTAATGTGTTTTGATTTAACAGCCGTTTAGTCATTGCTGATATACCATCAGGATTAAGAATACTATGTTTACTGATATTTGCTTTACTAACATGTCTACAAATAATCATCAGCCTAGGGTAACGCTATTCCAGCGGAACCTATTTGGAAATATTAACCAAATGCTGGCATGGAAGGTGATAAACAACTGCAATTATCAGTGGACCCACCCTTTTCGTATAAATTGGGCTTATGAGTATCAATTATTCGATGCTTACGGCAACGTTAGCGCTATAAATTCTTTATCTGCAAATAATAAGCCCGATATGGGAAACAGTGGTATTGCTATAGACTATCAACTTGACCATGTTATTTTTCAAAAAACTATGGAGAATAAAGTTGAGGGTATTAACCTTATTAAGAATAAACGCATTATTGCTGCTCAAAAAATTGACTCTAATAACCAAATAAAATTTGAGTTATCGACAACTGTTTATATTTGTGCTGATTTAAGAGCTCAACAAGGTGAACTAATTCATCCTAATGATTTAAACGTCAGTTTAAACAAGTTAGATATCTCCGAGAACAAGAAGGTCAACCTCATTATGCAAGGAGGACAACCTGGAGAACTTTCTAAACCATTAAAATTTTTAATGCGTTAATTACGTATTAATTACTTGCAAAATATTTCTATTTTCTCTCTTTTAATATGCGATAAGTGAACTACCCATCATTACTTCTATAACAAAACGGGAGTGAAAAGTTTTAAGGATAAACTGAAAATGAACAAGAATAATACGATAATTGGTGTTTATGTTGATTTTCAAACAACCAGCCTTCAACTACATAATGTGTTATACCACTTGCACCTGAATGCAGCAGAAGTTAAAAATGCGACACTACTTTTATTATTGGATCAGCCAAATGAGCAGCTTAAGCAAACTATTCAGCAATTGCCTTATTCAGTAATCGAATTAACCGCACAACAAAGCGGTCACGTATATTACTTTAACCAGCTTATTGCACAACAAGCCGACTATTATGTATTTATAACCTGCGAGATGTTACTGGCACCACATAGTCTTAAATTATTACTGTTAGAATTCACGCAAAACGAAAGTACCGGCTTAGTAGGCCCTTCAAGCAATAATGCTTGGAATCAACAAAGTTTGTACCAGGATGAATCTCCTAGCAATATTAATTTATTGCTACGAAGCCAAAAACTTCAGTATAAATTTCGCCCTAATTCCAATACAGAATCATTGCATCCATTATTAGAGTCTTGTTTTGTACTCAATAAAGCATTAGTTAACACTATTGGTTGTGCCGATGAAGATTTTAAAAATGGATTTTGTTGGGAAATAGACTACCAACAAAGGGCTATTGAGGCCGGATATGATGCTATATGGGTAAAAAGTGCCTATGCCCATAAATCCTACTTTACTGAAAACATGCACAGAGATAAAACCTTCGTAACAAACTCACGGTTGCTAAGCATGAAGATGGATAAATATTCAACTAAAGTAAAAGATTACTACTTACCACCAGAAAAATTAAATAGAGAAGAGAAACCATTAATATCTTGCATTATGCCAACGCGAGGTAGAGCTAATTTTGTCAAACAGGCTATTACCTACTTTTCACGACAAGATTACCCGCATACCGAGTTAATAATTGTCTATGATACGCTAACAGACTTACCGAAGGGTATTGAACAATTTAGTAATATTTATTATATAAAATCACCAGAGAACTCCAGCATAGGCTACAAACGTAATATGGCAGTAAAACTTGCTTGTGGTCAGATTATGGTGCACTGGGACGATGATGATTGGTATGCCAACAACAGATTGTCTGAACAAGCTAAGCCTATTTTACAAGGAGAAGCTGATATAACTGCCTTATATAATACTGTTTTTTTTAGCCCTTCTCGGTGGGAAGCATGGGAGACGAGTTCAGATTTATATAATGACATGTTTGTAAAAGGAGTGCATGGCGGAACATTGATGTATACACGTAAGTGTTTAGGTCACTCTCAATTTCTTGACATTTCACTACGCGAAGATGCTGTGCTGTTGGAAGAATTAATTAATAAAAAAGCACGTTTAGCAAAAATAGATGGCTGTAGTTTATTTATATATTTACGTCATGATACCAATAGTTGGTCTTTTGAAAGTGGTCAGTTTAAAGACAAAAATGGTTGGAGAAAGACTGATGTTTCTTCTTTATTGGCAAGCGATCTAACATTTTACCGTCAATATTATGAAGTTGCGCAAGAGGAAACTATTGCCCTACCACCGACAAAGCATCTTTTTGGGGATCAAAGCTCTTTACCCAAAGTATCCTGCATTATGCCAACCAAAAATAGAAAGCAATTTGTCGTCCAAGCAATCCAACATTTTTTAAAACAATCCTACGATAAAAAGGAATTAATAATTGTCGATGATGGCAATGATCCTGTAGATAAACTCATACCTTCTAATATAAATAACATTAAATACTTAAAGTTAAACTCACACCATTCTATAGGTAATAAACGTAATATCGCTAACGAGCTCGCCAGCGGTGATATCATTATTCACTGGGATGATGATGATTGGATGGCTAAAGACTGGATAGCTACACAAGTTCATGCTTTATTAAGCTCAAAAGGCGATATTACAGGGATAACCAATGTCTATTATTTCGATCCTGAGAAAAGGCTGGCTTGGCTTTATTCTTACCCGCAATCAGAGCGAAATTGGGTATTAGGCGGCTCGCTTTGTTATTGGAAAAAGTTCTGGACCAATAATCAATTTAAACACCAAACAATAGGAGAGGATGCAGAATTTTTATGGACAAAAAATACAAAAAAAATTATTCCTCATCAAGAATATTCAGGCTATATAGGTTTTGTTCATGGTGATAACACCTCACCAAAAGACACTAGTAGCCATTATTGGACTAAAGTTGATCCGCAACATATACAGACATTAATGAGTAACGATGAATCTATCTAACCTTAGGTTTCATAGATTAATCTTATAAGATTCGTATAGGGAATTAAAATATATTATGCATAACAATACTTCTTTTGCAATAATGCCAATTGTATCGGCCATAGATGGCGGAGCATTTGGCCAAGAAATTTTATTACGAAAATTTAACTCTATATCACTTGAAGTATTTAATCGTAATCCAGAACTGTATGCAGAGTTTTCATTTGAACTTCTCACTGAAATCTTCAAAATTGATGCAACTAAAAATATAAGAACAGAATCAGAGCTGCTATTTATAAACTTTACTGTGAAACAGTTCTTATCAGCTGGCACACTAGATTTTTTAATCAATGCGCATACAACAAACACTAAGTTGCACAATATTGTTATCGAAATTACAGAGCAAGAATTACTCTACACCGATGTACATATACAAGAACGAATATTACTTTTTAAACGTTTTGGTTGCCTGTTTGCCATTGACGATTTTGGAACTGAACATTCAAATTTTAAAAATGTCTTTGACCTTAACCCAAGTTATATAAAGTTAGATGGCGACATGATTTTTCAGTATTGCCAAAACGACGTTTGTACTGCTCCGCTTATTAAGTTAGTCGCTTTTTGTCAACAACTAGGCGCTAAGGTTATAGCTGAAGGCGTTGAAAATATTGATATATATAAAAAAGTGAAAGATATGAACATAGATTATGTGCAAGGATATTATTTAGGAAAACCAGAGCTAATCCCCTCAAAAGAGTAAACTAAAAATGGGCAACAATAACAAGGGATGGAACGCTCATCCCAAGGTTACAAACTTTATGCTCCTAAACAATTTAACAATACTGCCCTGCTGCGAAACCACAGCTCCACGCATACTGAAAGTTATAACCGCCTAGCCAACCCGTTACATCAGTTACTTCGCCTATAAAGTATAGGCCTTTGGCTTTTTTAGCTTCAAACGTTTTAGAGCTTAGCTCGTCAGTGTTTACACCACCGAGTGTAACTTCTGCTGTTCTATACCCTTCTGTGCCATTGGGTTTAACTTGCCAAGCGTGAATGTAATTTACTAACTCATCTATTTGAGCATGTGTAAGCTGGTTAATATTACAATCAGGAATGGCTTTACTCTCATGAAGAATTTCTATAAAACGCTTTGGTAGAATAGTCGCAAGGCTATTTTTTAACGACTTTTGAGATTGCGTTTCACGCCAATTGGCAAGTTGCTGTCTTAAGTCTATTTCAGGTAGTAAGTTTATAGTTACAGCTTGCCCTGCTCGCCAAAATGAGCTGATTTGTAGTATTGCAGGTCCCGATAATCCACGATGCGTAAAAAGAATATTTTCTTTAAATACAGTGCCGTCTTCGCTTGAAACTTCACATGGGATACTAATTCCCGAAAGCCCTTCAAAGCGATCTTTATCGTGCTGATGCAAAGTAAATGGCACAAGTGCAGCCATTGTTGGCAATACATTTAAGCCAAACTGCTCAGCAACTTTATAGCCAATTGGGGTTGCACCTAGTTTAGGCATCGTTAAACCACCCGATGCAATGACTAACGACTCACAGTAAAGCGTTTCTTGCTCGGTCACTACGCAGTAACCATTATCAGTTTTTGATACGCTGATCACTTCGCTACGTAACTTGATATTTACCCCAGCCCACTCACATTCGGTCAGTAAAATATTAACAATGTCTTGTGCGTTATTATCACAAAACAGCTGGCCAAGAGTTTTATGGTGATAAGCTAAACCATGTCTGTCCACCAGCTCAATAAAGTCATGCTGGGTATAGCGACTTAAACACGATTTAACAAAATGTGCATTACTGCATAAGTAGTTATCTGGACTCGCATTTTCATTTGTAAAATTACAACGCCCACCACCACTTATTAAAATTTTACGACCGGGTTTTTTACCCATATCAAGTACAGTAACGCTTCGACCTCGGTACCCTGCTTGTGTCGCACACATTAATCCGGCAGCTCCCGCGCCTATTACTATTACATCTACTTGGGCCATTAATTTATCTCACTAAAAAATTTTTTCGATTATAGCAAATTTAAACATGTCCAACGTATCGAATTAATTATTAGTAATTACACAACAAATTAAATGTATTTAACTTACTAAAAGTAAAAAAGCATAAATAAACAACACTTTTAAACTATTAAAAAGAGTATTGAAACAACAAAATGACTATAAAAGCACTGTAAACTCTCGTTATAACCAAATTAAACAGGTACATAATGAAATGATATTTTAACTTAATTAACAGATCGTTTACTTTAATTCCCTTCTCGCAGGTTTTGTCTGCGTAAAAGTTAATAACACTAGGGATAATTATGACAACAACTAAAATCTTTAAAAAATGCGTTATTGCATTAACAGTAAGTACAATCTTTACAGCAACATCAAGTATGGCTAACCCTGCTCAAGCGCTTGCGCCTTCAATGGCTGAAACATCAGCAAAGTTACAAAGCCAAAATAGCGCTGAAACACAGTTCATTATAAAATATCAACATAACAGTAATGATATGGTAAATATTTCATCTGAAAATACCGATTCTGCTAGCATGAATAAGCGAGCACAAAATTTTGTTAAAAGCTTCTCTTCCAAAAATGGGAAAGTAAAGGGCAAATATGTACGCGCTATGGCACTTAATAACCACCATGTAGTACGTGCAGATAAAAAACTCAACGCAGAAGAAGCACAAGAGTTTATGCAAGAGCTAGTTGGCTCAGGTAATGTTGAGTATATTGAAGTTGATCAAATGTTACAGCCGTTTTCGACACCTAATGATCCGCGTTTTGATGATCAATGGCATTATTATGAGCAAGCAGGTGGCCTAAATTTACCTACCGCTTGGGATAGCGCAACAGGCAATGGTGTGGTTGTGGCAGTACTTGATACAGGTTATCGCCCTCATGCTGATTTAAACGCAAACCTTTTACAAGGTTACGATATGATTTCAAATCTATCGGTCGCAAATGACGGTGGTGGTCGTGATAGCGATGCTCGCGACCCTGGTGATGCGGTTGCAACAAATGAATGTGGCACTAATGATGCTAAGAGCTCTAGCTGGCATGGTACTCATGTAGCCGGCACCGTTGCCGCAGTTACTAATAATGGTGAAGGTGTTGCAGGTGTTGCTTACGACGCCAAAGTAGTACCAGTGCGTGTATTAGGTAAATGTGGTGGTTTAACTTCTGATATTGCTGATGGTATTATTTGGGCAGCTGGCGGTAATGTATCTGGCGTGCCAGCAAACGCTAACCCTGCCGATGTTATTAACATGAGTTTAGGTGGCAGCGGGTCATGTAGCTCTACGACTCAAAGCGCAATTAATGCGGCACGAAGCAACGGCGCAGTGGTTGTTATTGCCGCAGGTAACGACAATGATAATTCAGCAAACTACAACCCAGGTAACTGTAATGGTGTAATAAATGTTGCTGCTGTAGGTCGTAACGGTGGTCGTGCATATTACTCTAATTACGGAAGCAATATTGATGTTGCAGCACCTGGCGGCGCGCAAAGTTTTGCAAACGACTCAGAAGGTGTTTTATCTACCTACAATACAGGTTCATCAAGCCCTTCACGTGACAGCTATAGTTATTCGCAAGGCACATCAATGGCTGCACCACATGTAGCGGGTGTTGCTGCACTTATTAAACAAGCTAAGCCTAATGCGACGCCTGATGAAATAGAAAATATTTTAAAATCAACAACCCGCTCATTCCCTGCAAGCTGTACTAACTGTGGTACAGGTATTGTTGATGCGGCCGCCGCCGTTGCAGCTGCTGGCGGAACAGATACGACTAAACCGGAAGCAGGTGGTGGTTCTGTAAGTGATGTAAATATTAGTGCAGGTCAATGGAAACATTACACATTAGATGTCCCTGCTAACATGTCTACATTTACAGTGACAACCTCAGGCGGTAGTGGAGATGCTGATTTACATGTTAAATTTGGTAGCCAGCCAACAGCCTCAAATTATGACTGTCGCCCGTATGAAGATGGTAATGAAGAAACATGTACATTTAGCAGCCCGCAAGCCGGTAAATGGCATATCAGCATTAACGCATACAGTCGCGTTTCTGGTTTAACAATTAGCGGCCAATATAAGCCATAAATAATTAAAAAATAATATTATAAAAAGAAAACCCCGATTGTTAAAGTCGGGGTTTTATATCACTTAAACACATGAAATATTTAAATTTATAGTTTTTCTAGAATAGCTTCTGCACGGCTAATAGCAAATTCTTTGTCTTGCTCTACAAACAAACCCGTTACGACACTATTTTCAACTATCATAGCGTAACGCATCGAACGGATCCCACCAAAACCAGCAGTATCTTTATCAAGTCCTAATGCCTTAGTAAAACTAGCATCGCCATCACCCAGCATTAAAATTTCTTCTGCATTTTGAGAGTCCCCCCATGCTTTCATTACAAACGCGTCGTTTACTGATACACAATAAATGGCATCAACGCCCTTTGCTTTAATTTTATCTGCAAGCGTTATAAATTCAGGTAGGTGGGCATTAGAACAAGTGGGTGTAAATGCACCTGGCACCGCAAATAACACTACTTTTTTACCTTCAAATAAATCATTATTAGTCAGCGTTTTCATACCATCATCGGTTAACTGCGACAGAGTAATTACAGGGAGTACTTGGCCTTGTTCAATCATCATAAATCCTTAAAAAATTGTAGTACCCACTTCATTAAAAATATGATCATTTTAACAAGTAAAATAAATCACCAATTTAATACACTTGGGATAGGAGTAACCAGGGTCTATTGACCTTTGTGGATTAAAATTTGTTCTATCTAGGCGCAGCGCATGTTTGACATTTATGCTGCGTTATCGCTTATGTATGGGGAATAACCACACTACATGGTCTCTACTTTGCCTAAAAACCAAACAACCTGCTGCAAAATCAATCACGAAAGGTCAACACGCCTAGCATACAGGCTTTGCCTAAAAACAACATACACGGCCGTAAATTTAACCTCAAAAGATAGTCTCCATAATTAAAATTTGAGGCTGCCTTTAATCGTTTGCATTTGTTGCTGCAGTTGGTTTTGAATATCGTTAACGAGTAAACTTGACTCGCTTACTTGGCCTTTCATACTCTCCATTGATTGGCTAAAATTATCCAATAAACTATTTTGCTGCTTAGCCAATGCCATAGCCTCAAAAGCAACACTATTTGCACTTTGCGCATTATCGGCCACCCCTTCAGAGTTTAGCTTTAGCTCTTGAGCATTTTGTGTTTGTGATTGAGCCCCTTCGGCTAAGGCCGATATTTGTGCAGAGACAACCCGAGAGTTTTCAGTCAACAAATTGAGCTGATCGTTTATGTCACTTAGCGATCCTTGAGTTTGACGCGCTAATTGCCTCACCTCATCAGCTACTACGGCAAAACCACGGCCATGCTCGCCAGCTCTTGCTGACTCTATCGCTGCATTTAGTGCTAATAAGTTAGTTTGATCCGCAATATTTCGAATAATTTCAATTATTTTTCCTACACCATCAACACCATTTAATAACTCTTGAATACTTTGCATGCCATGCTCTACACGCTCTTGAGTCTCAGAGCTGGCATTGAGCATATTTTGAGAAAACCCTAAGCTTTGCTCCATTGCTGAAAAGGTACTTTTTGCGTTATCAGCAACTTGGGAGTTAATATGATTAACCTGCTCACCTATATGTTGAATATCGCTTAGCAAATTTTGGTTTTGCTCAACTTGCCCATGACTTAATGAGGTTTGCTGGCTGATCGTTTGCAGATGGTTACTCATCTGCTGCATAAAATCGTTAACGACTTCGAGCATTTTTGCACGATCTTGTGCTTCATTTCGCTGACGATCAATTAATAGGTTAAAATATTGCGCTATTTCGCCCACTTCCGTTTTTTCATTTTTGCATTCAATATTTTTAAGTTCATTGCTCTCAATTAAAAAAGCAAAGCCATCACGCAACTGCCTCAATGGTGTGAGCACTTGATTTCGTTGCACAAAATAAACACCTGCAGCCAATATAACAAGTGTGCCTATAGCAACACAAAACACCCAAAAAACACGCTGTTTTAAAGTGCCCTGCTCTACTTTTAACAATTGCTCTGCATTTATAACCGTGCTTGAAAGTGTACTAATTTGTGCACGCAGATTATTAGAACCACTTTCGCGTTGCTGCGTTTGTTTTAGAGTACTTGATAAATCACGCGGATAACGACTGGGCCAACTCAGCAGTTCTGACTTTATTTCGTCGGCTAAATCTTCGGCCTCTTCGTCAACAAATAAAGCATCCTCATCAACATCACTCATTACACCTAAGTTAGGTAGTTGATCGATAGACTTGGCAACTTGATTTAAATTATTAACACTTTGCTGCAAACTTTGATAAGTACTTTCATCATACTGAAGGATTAATTGATAAGTAAACAAAGATAAATTAACAGCTTCGCTATGGTAATCACTGGCCAGTGTATAGTAATTGAGTGCATCACTATTTTGCGGTGATGCTTTTGTAGCGTAACTGATAAGCGCTGACGCAGAGCCCGTCATTTGCCTCAATGCATTATCGAGTAAGGCCGTTTCGTTGCCTGAGAGCTTGCCAAGCGCTCGATACTTACCGTTTATATCATCGTTGAGTGTAGTTAGCTGCTGCTCAAGCTTAATGCTTAGGTCATTGGGGAGTATAGATAACTGATTGGTTTTTATTAACTCAATTGAATTTGATGCGGAATTTAAATATTGACTATCACCTTGGTCTAAGTAGTTACCTAACTGCCCAGCTAAATCGACCAAAATAGTATTTTTAAGCTGGCTGTAGGCCGTATCTTGTTGCTCTAGTTTAAGTAATGTTTGGCTCGCCCAAAACAGTGTAGAACCTAATAAAACGCTTGCTGAAGCCAGCAATATTGCTAATAGCCGAGTAAAGGATGAAACGCGCATAAATCTAAATTCCTATAGTGAATGCGCGCATAGAATATTAACTATTTATGACAACTTAATGACATTTGTCTGTAACTGAAAAATAAACAAAACAAAAGTAGTGTGTTGTAAGCTTATTTTACTTCGTTATACCAACCTGCTTATATATGGGGTCTATTTACCGTTAAGAAAATTACGCTAGAACTAGGCAAAAATTTTTGTATCTAGTTGTTCTAAATAAAAGATTTTTAACGACGTTATAGTGCAATTTAATTCGTTAAATTGATCAAAGATTTATGCAGTTTGGTATTATATAAAAATTGAGAAAACTCCTCACCTAACTTATCATCACGCATGCTGTACTCAACTATCGCTTTTAAATAACCAAGTTTGTCTCCACAATCATGTGAACGCCCGCTCATATGAAATGCCTCTACGGTTTCTTGTGCCATGAGTGAGTCAATCGCGTCAGTCAGTTGTATTTCATCACCAGCGCCAATCGGTGTTTTAGCTAACAGTGGCCAAATGTTTTTGCTAAGCACATAACGCCCAACCACCGCTAAGTTTGAAGGAGCGAGCTCAACCCTTGGCTTTTCAACCATTGCCATAATAGCAGCGCTTTCACCTGGGCTAAGCTGTACACCGTTAATATCTGCAATGCCGTATTTACTAACCTCATCGCTCGCGACTGGCTCCAGCATTATCTGACTCGCCTTAGTTTCGCTAAATCGCTTGATCATAGCGGCCAAGTTTTCGGTTTTTTGATCTGCCGTATAAGCATCAAGAATGACATCGGGTAAAAGTACAACAAAGTCATCATTACCTACAATTGGCTTAGCACATAAAATAGCATGCCCTAACCCTTTAGCTTCGCCTTGTCGCACACTCATAATGGTTACATCCGGCGGACAAATAGAGCGAACTTCATCGAGTAGTACGCGCTTAACGCGCTTTTCGAGTGTTGCTTCAAGCTCGAAACTCGTATCAAAGTGGTTCTCAATAGCATTTTTTGAGCTATGCGTTACTAGCACAATCTCTTTTACCCCTGCAGCAACACATTCATTTACTATGTATTGGATAAGCGGTTTATCAACAATTGGCAACATCTCTTTTGGAATCGCTTTAGTCATTGGCAACATTCGCGTGCCAAGGCCTGCAACGGGGATGACAGCTTTCATAGGTAGTCCTTTGATTTAAAATAAATAAGCAATTAAATTAAGTTACCAGTTGTGAGATAGATCTAAGCTGAATGGGGTTAAATGAGAGTTTAAAAGCAGGTTACGAGGCCAAAAGCGCTGAGTGATTTAAGGATTGAGTTTGATACGACTTACAGGAGCACTTTATTTATTGCTCCTGTAATATGGCATAGATCCTTAAAAAGCGAGGTATAAATTAATCGCTACCAAATAAATCTCGGGTGTAAACTTTATCAACAATATCACTGAGCGCCTCAACCATTCGGTTTGCAACAACCACATCGGATATTTTTTTAAACTCGTTTAAATCTTTAATCACACGAGAATGGTAAAATTCATTTTCATTGAGTGTTGGTTCATACACTACAACTTCAATTCCCTTTGCTTTTATACGCTTCATAATACCTTGAATAGCTGAAGCTCTAAAATTATCTGAGCCCGTTTTCATCACTAGTCGGTATATACCCACAACGCGAGGGTTACGTTTAATTATGGAGTTGGCAATAAAATCTTTACGTGTTGTATTTGCATCAACAATTGCACCAATAATATTATTGGGTACATCTTCATAATTAGCACGAAGTTGTTTAGTATCTTTCGGAAGGCAATACCCGCCGTAGCCAAATGAGGGGTTATTATAATGTGTGCCAATTCGAGGATCTAATCCTACACCTTGAATTATTTGCTTACTATCCAAACCATGAGACTCTGCATAGCTATCTAACTCATTAAAATAGGCGACCCGCATAGCCAAATAGGTATTTGAAAAAAGCTTAACCGCCTCAGCTTCGGTTGAACCAGTAAATAAAATGTCTATATTTTGCTTAATAGCACCTTGCTCTAGTAGTTTAGCAAATACTTTAGCGCGCTCACTTTGCTCACCTACCACAATACGAGACGGATACAAATTATCGTGAAGCGCATTGCCTTCTCGTAAAAATTCAGGCGAAAAAATAATATTATCACAGTTAAATTTTTCTTTTACAGACTCCGTAAATCCAACAGGAACCGTTGATTTAATAACCATTACAGCACCTGGATTTATAGAAAGCACATCAGTAATTACAGCCTCTACTGAGCTAGTATTAAAATAATTAGTCTCTGCATCATAGTCTGTAGGTGTTGAAATTATTACGTAATCTGTATTTGTATAAGCAAGATACTTATCAGTCGTCGCTGTAAAATCTAAATCGGTGCGCTTTAAATAAATCTCAATTTGCTCATCAATTATCGGAGATTGCTGGTTATTTAATAACGCTATTTTTTTCTCATCTATATCAAGCGCTACCACTTGATTATTTTGAGATAAAAGCATCGCATTAGAAAGGCCCACATACCCAGTGCCAACTACAGCTATTTTCATCTTTATTCCCTTAGGCTATTTATTCAGTAGGCTATTAATAATACGTATGCTCGATAAGTCATCACCGTATGGACTATGTGCCACACTCATTCATTTAATATAATGGGCATAACATCTCGCACTTAAAAATTATGTACATTAAATCAATTAAATATGTAGAAATAACAAAATTCAGCGCTTTATTAATCAACCTTACACTTTTTTTGTTAAATAGTAATAAACATATTTAACCAGATTGCCTTGGCGCAGTAAGCGCGAAGGCTGTGACAATAATCTAAATAGCCATTCTAAGTTTAAGGCTCTAAAAAAGTGAGGCGCACGTTTAACTTTATTTGTGAAAACGTCATATGTACCGCCTACACCCATAAAAAAAGTATTAGGGGCATATTTTAAACATTCAAAAATAAACAACTCTTGGCGTGGTGAACCTAATGCGACACTGACTATTTTAGCACCTGAGTCAACAATTTCATCAATCACTGATTGTTGCTGCTCTTTAGTAAAATAACCATCCTTGCAACCAACAACATTTACACCTAACGCTATTAGTTTTTCGCTGGTTTGTGAAACCGTGCTTTGCGTAGCACCTAGTAAGAAAACTGGCGTTTGTTGCTCAATAGAGCGAACCATTAGTCGCTCCCACAATTCGCAACCTGGGATCCGTGCTACTTTAGAATTCAAACGCCTAGACATAACATACGATACACCGACTCCGTCTGGATAACGAAGTGTCGCGCTTTGTAAAATACTCATCAGGAGAGGATCTTTTTTTGCCGCCATTATTTTTTCAGGATTAATTGCGATACCCACGCCAGGTTGCACACCTTCGATTGTCAATATAGATGAATTTATAAGTTCATCTATAGATTGATAAGCAGCAACATCAATACCGCCTACATTTACTTTATTTATCATTAACGTTTTTCGCTTGTAACTTGGCGTACATATTAAATATTTGCTCTGTAACTACTGATAAACGATATTTTTGTACCGAACTAATTGCACTATCGCTCATCTTTGTATACTGATCATCTTGCATGCTTAATATATGCTGTATTGCATTAATAGCACTTGAACAAACACTGTCGTCTTGATTTGGTATTAAAAAACCGTTTTTTCCATCTACTACTTGCGTACAAGCTCCGTCGGTTCGAGTGGCAACAACTAAGGCACCACATGCCATCGCCTCACTCATCACTAAACCAAACGACTCATTATATGACAAGTTTATTAATATTGAGCTTGAGTTATAAATTGTAACCAGTTGCTGTGGAGTGCAGCTACTGAAATATGAAATACTCACATCTTGATTATTTTTAACCTGCTCTATAAATTCACTATTTCCAGCGCCAACAATTGCAACTCGTATTTTACAAGGAAATGTTAGTAAAATCTCTTTTAGCCTTTCTATTCCTTTATTTTTATCAAGCTGCCCAACGAACACAACATCAAACTGCTTGTCTTTAAAAGTACATTTTTCATGTTTTTGATAAAAAATATCATTTACGCCAGCGCTTTGTACCGTACAAGGTACTTGTTTAAAAAATCGTTCTTTTAATTTATCACTTACAAAAATTGACTCATCAACAAAATCAATACACTTTTTATATACTCTACTGGGAGGATAATAACTATAAATATCACTGCCATGAAAAGTTACTATAATTTTAACCTTCCAATTTCTTAGCATTTTATAAGTGATAGCTAATAAAACATTAGGGAAAAAAAAATGAACATGAATGATGTCTAATTTCTTCATCGAAAAAATATACTTAAACAAAAAGCGAAAGTAAAAAAAAGGATAACGAAATAAGCGTAATAAACCAGACTTCTCTTCTTGGTCTAGATAAAAGTAATTCATATCTAAATCAGTATACTTTTTTAAGCTAGTATACTGATTCATTATAAATCGACCTGAATTAGGTTTATTTTTGCTTGGCCCCATATTAGAGAGCAGTAATATACGTATTGCTTTTTTCATTTTTTATTATTTTCCATGCGCTTACTTTTTACACCGTAGTTTGCACGTGATGGAATAAAATGAAACATTAGCCTATAAATCAATTGTATAGATGGAATTGTTACGGGGTTTGAAAGTGGAGTATATCCTGATTCAACTTTGATTTTTTTATACTTTACAGCCACTTTGCTCCATATTTTTTTAAGCGCTCGGTAGCGAACCGCTTTAGCGTAATCTTGCTGTATAAAAGAATCAAAGATCCCCCTTGCAGAAAAAGGTGAAACAACAGTAAAAAATTGCGCAGCTAAAATATTACTGCCAAAAATAGTATATCTGCCACCTCGCCCATATAAAAACTCATAATAAGTCACTTTTTGGTAATCCGTTAACGCTAGGCTATCTGTACGTTGAACAAAGTCTTGCCACAAAATAGTAAATTCTTTATCGGTTAACTCTTTGTACCTTAAACGCATTAAAGTTTTTGCCTTAAAATTAATCACACTATAAATAAACGGAAATAACTTTAAAACTTCACCTCTTTTGCCTTTAAAATTTATATAAGTGCCACGCTGAAATAAATCACCTAAATAACCATCAAAAAATATTTTTGCTTGTTCAAAGTGTTGCGCTACAAAACTATAATTAGTTAATAACCTTGGAATAGGGTTGAGTGTGCCAAAAGCCATTTCATCTAAAATAGCCTGCTCTTGTTCATGTAATGGTTGCTCACTATAATCAAAAGCTAAATACGTTTTAAAATCCTCACTAAAGCTGGCAGCTATTTCTCTCTCTGGTGAGTTATCTGGTCCATAAGTAAAGCCATATTTATAAGTGCCATTTGCCAATAAATACCTAGAATCAAGGCCGCTACTGATAGGTAATATTTTAGAGTGCTCTTGCCAAAGTGAAGTTAACTTTTTAACAGCGTCAGCTAACGAATCTAAAGGCTTAGCTTCATGAAATACAAAATAAGAGCGCTCATTCATCACTCCAACACAACTCCCTGGTGTTAGCCTCTGTAAGCCATCAAAAAGAGTGTAATTACCAAACAAGTGGTTTTTCTTATTTAAAATACATTGCATGTCATGGTTGAGATGATGCGAATCATTTTTTAACACTTTAACGCTAGGAGCAACACGTAACTGAGTCGATAGCTTGTCGATAAAGTGCGTTGATAAACCAAGCGGATCGGTAAAAACAAACTCTTCGTGCTCATTTTGCCAAAAAAGCGTAAACACACCAGTCAAAACATTATTTAAAGCGTCAATTCCTTGTGCCACTATATCGTTAGCTAAAAGAGTTAATGGGTTTAGCTGCTCTTTATAAATAAACCAGCCTGACATAATAAAAATATTATGCTCTATTTGCTCATACGGTAATTGCGACCAATTTTCCTCGTCATACACAATGCAACCACTGACTCTACACGCTTGTGGAAAATCGAAAATACGACTATTGTTTTTAGTCAAATAAAGTGACGACGGTAGTCGTTCTTTATCGCAATTAATATACATGCCACGCATCAAACGCCCCTTAATAATCCGAAGTAGCCATACTGACTGAAGAACGCTGCTGACGTTTCAATAAATAGTACTCAAGTGGCTTTTTACCTAAAATACTGCCAAGTACCAGTTTCGCAAATACGCGCATCGATAGCGGTGACATTTTTAGGGCTTTAAAATAATGTGTTATCGCAGTAGTACGATTACCACTTCTTAGCTCAAAATCAGCAAGGCTTTCATATTGACGCGCAAGGCCTTTCTTTAAGCCTAAACTTATATACTCAGCCTCATATTTAGCAATAACCGCCCTATGCCCATTCGCTTTTGAAATTGGGTTACACGATATACCATCATCCGCTAACTGATAGGTGATCAAAGGCTGCGCAATATGTATTGCTTTGTATTTTTTTGCTAGTCGAAGTAATAAATCATAGTCTTGCATGCTAGGTAAGCTGCTATCAAAGCCATTAATTGATCGGATAGCCGTTGTTGATATAAGTAAAACGGAAGTACAAATACCAAACCCTTGCTTTAGCAAAGACAAATAAAAATCATCATCGCTTACACATTTAAAATACCGCTTCCAGCCTTGATATTCTAAAAACATATCTGAATAACAAATTTTTGCATCACTTGAGCTCAAAGCTGCCACTTGAGTTGCTAGCTTGGTGTCGATCCATAAATCATCATCGTCTAAAAAAGCAACATACTCACCTTTGGCAGCCTCTAAGCCAGTATTCCTAGCTTGACAAGCACCGCTATTTTTATCATGGCGTAGATAATGAATACGCTCATCATTGGCGTATCCAGCCATAACATCAGCTGTTAACCGTCTGTCTTCACTTGAGGGATCATTATCATCGATAATAATGATTTCCAAACATGAATAAGTTTGATTCTTAACGCTTTCAATTGCTTTCGACAAAGCCTCTGCGCGCTTAAAGGTAGGTATTATAACTGTAACTAATTTATTCATATTTAACCTAAATAAAGGTGTACAACTATTTATTACGGTATCCATCGTAATAAATAACTTCAGTGTTCCAATAACGCTTAAACATCACAAGATAATCAAAGCCACGCCTTTCTAGTGGGTGACTGTGTTTATCGCCTTTATAAAAGAATTTACTCTCATTTATTAATACCACATAAGAAAATGCAGCTATATGAAAGCCCATCAGTAAAAATAAAAAGGCGCCAGTGATCGACTTAGGTTGTATATATTGCAAAGCAAAAAGTAGCATAGGTGCGTAAAGTAAGTACAAAGGTAGAAAAATACGATGCAACTCCTCACCTATAAAAAACAGTGCCACTGAGCTGAGTAAGGTTAAGTAACTCATCATGTTAAACAACCTTAAATAAGCCACATTATTGGTTTTTAAATAACCGGGTAGTGCAATAAGGTTCACAACAATAAAAAACAACAACGAAGGGAGCTTTGAAAAGTTAGGCTCAAACACTAATCGCGTCAGAATTTTATTCACCATATAATTATTAACAACTGAGCCGAGTATTTTAATAGCAACAACCCCCGCTAGAGCCGCCAATACAAACCCTAAAAACATGACAATAAGTTGTGACGCACTCCAACGGCGAGTTAAATGCTTACTAAAAATCAGCAAAGGAAGTAATAAAACAAATGTAGAAAAATGAACAAGCCCTCCTAAAATAAAGATAAGGCTGCCATACTTTTTATTTTTTTGCGCATACCATATTCCCATAAGTAAAATAGGAACTGCCATACATGTGCGGATCAAATGCCATTGAAACTGAAAAAACTTATAAAATAGAATAATCAGTAAAAAACATAATAGCGGACTTGGCCCATCAACTAATTTACAAAATTTCCAGATTAATCCATAAGTGATTAATACGGATAAAAAATAATATGTAAAAATATCGTTATCGGTTAACCACGCTACAGCCCAGCTATAAAGTCCAAATAAAGCATCACCATGTTTAGCGTAAAGTAACGATACACTGAGCATACTTGAGAGTTCATCATAGCGATCGTACGCCATTAAATACGATGGCATATCATCGGAACCGTTCCACAAATAGCCAATGTATCTAGACGCAATAAGTATGCTCAGTGAAACAGACACTGCAGCAACTAGCAAACTATCTAAGCGCGTTTTCTTTACTGCAAATGCATATAAAAACAACCCTAGTAACCAAAAAACAAATGGTAAAAGCAGCCAGCTTAAAAGTAATAGGCAGCCAGATATATACAACTTAGCGTCATTACTATTATTGCTATTAACTGTATTTATACTATTACTCGTATTCACTGTAGCTGGCCAAAAATGCATAAGTTAAGCGCGTGCATTTGTAGCTTTATTATCACGAATAAAATGAACTAACAAAACCATAATACATATAAAAAACACCGAAAAAGCAGCACCTAAAATACAAATAACCGCTCTATTGGGCGATGATTTTTGCTCTTCTATAATTGGACTTTCTATTACTTTAAAAGCAAATTCTTTTCTCACTTTAGCCAATAGCATCGCTTTGGTTTGTTCTTCAATAATGGTGTAAAAAACATTTTGCATTTCAGCAATATTTGTATTGGTTAGCTCTTCATTCAAGTATTTAATACTTTCTTTATTTTCTGCGATTTCTCGCTCTCTCACCGATTTATTAATTAATGTAACTATATTTTCTACATACATTTTAGAAACGCGAGGGTCGATGTGCTCAAACGAAATTTCTACCAACCCTGTTACTTTATCTTGTTCTATGGTCAGGCTTTTCAAAAAACGCTCGTATGCCTCATAAAGAGTGGGTTCAAATGTTTCCTGTGTTTTTTCATCTACTAACCACTGACCATTTTTATAAACACTGTCGTCAAGCTCCAGCGTTTCGCTATCTTTGTCCCACTTTTTGGCAGCAAATAAATTTACTTTTACATTATTATTTTCGATAAATTCATATAAAAAATCTTTCGACTTAATAACTTCTAAGTAAACCCCCGTTTCATCACTAGACCCACCTAAATTAATGCCCGCCACACTCGCTAAGCCGCCAAATTCTCCGGCTAAAGCAGACAATCCACCGCCTTCTTGCTGTTTTTGAGGAGAAAGTAGTACCGACGATTTATACATATTTGGTAACGTTAAGGAAAATGCTAACACGCTCGCACAGCATAAAAAAGAAAGTGCAATAATCAGCCATTTTTTATTCCATAAAATTAGCCACAGCTCAATAAGATCAAGTGCGTTTGTATTTTCTGAGTTTTGTGTCGAAAACTGATTTAAATTTTGAGCCATTAGTGTGTTCCTGCCGCCAGCTTTAAAAGGTACTGACCATAACCCGTTTTGTTAAGTGCATGTCCTTGCGCCACAAGTGCATCTTTTGTTAACCAACCTTGTGTATAAGCTATTTCTTGTAGGCAGGCGATTTTAAAGCCTTGTCGTTTTTCAACCGTTTGAACAAACAACGACGCCTCCATTAAGCTATCGTGAGTGCCTGTGTCGAGCCACGCAAACCCACGCCCTAGTACTTCGACTTTTAAGTTTTTATCTTCTAAATAAGCTTGGTTAATTGCAGTAATTTCTAATTCTCCACGAGCTGAAGGTTCAACTTGCTTCGCTTTTTGTATTACTGAATTATCATAAAAATAGAGTCCTGTAACAGCATAATTAGACTTAGGTTTCTCTGGTTTTTCTTCTATAGAAATACCATTAAAATTCTCGTCAACTTCAACCACACCAAAACGCTCAGGATCGTTAACCTGATAAGCAAAAACACAAGCCCCTTGCTCAATTTTTGCCATCGCTTTTAGTTTAGGTGAAAAATTAGCGCCATAAAAAATGTTATCACCTAAAATCAAACATACTGAGTCTTGGCCAATAAAGTCCTCACCAATTATGAATGCTTGAGCTAACCCTTCAGGTTTTTCTTGAATTGCATACGTTAGATTTATACCAAAATTACTACCATCACCGAGTAGAGCTTGAAATTGAGCTTGGTCTTGCGGGGTTGTAATGATCAAAATATCTTTAATGCCAGCAAGCATTAATACCGACAGTGGATAATAAATCATCGGTTTATCGTAAATAGGTAAAATCTGCTTAGACACGCCAAGCGTAATCGGGTGGAGCCTTGAACCACTCCCGCCAGCTAAGATAATTCCTTTCATGTATTTTCTCCTAAACGCTCTCGCTGATAAGTTCCTGCTTGTACTTGCTTGCACCAGTCAAGGTTGTCTAAATACCACATAATTGTTTTTCGAATACCAGACTCAAAGGTTTCTTGTGGCTGCCAGTTAAGGCGGCTATCTATTTTTGATGCATCTATTGCGTAACGCCTGTCATGACCTGGTCTATCTTTTACAAACGTTATTAACGCTTTAAATGATGCCAAATTGTGAGGTTTGCTTTCAATGAGTTTATCTAGCTCTGTACAAATAGTACTTACAACGTCAAGATTAGACTTTTCGTTATGCCCACCAATGTTGTATGTTTGACCTACTTCGCCAGCACTGGCCACAGCAAACAGGGCTCTTGCATGATCCTCTACATAGAGCCAATCTCTAATTTGTGAACCATCGCCATAAATAGGTAAGTCTTTACCTTCTAATGCATTTAAAATAACTAATGGAATAAGTTTTTCAGGGAAGTGGAACGGCCCATAGTTATTTGAGCAATTAGTAATAACAACAGGTAAGCCATAAGTACGCTGCCATGCTCTTACTAAATGATCTGAACTTGCTTTACTCGCTGAATACGGGCTACTAGGCGCATACGCAGACTCCTCAGTAAACAAAGGTAAATTTTGTGAAGCGTTTTCACCCTTCTCACTTCCCTCTTCAGTCTTCATATCTGCTGGATGTGGTAAATCGCCGTACACTTCATCGGTCGAAACATGATGAAACCTAAATGCGTGTTTTTTAGTTTCGTTTAAAGAAACCCAATATGCACGCGTTGCTTCAAGCAAAGTATATGTGCCAACAATGTTAGTCTGAATAAAATCACCAGGGCCATCAATTGAGCGATCAACATGAGACTCCGCCGCTAAGTGCATGATAATATCTGGCTGGTACGTTATAAATAATTTATCCAGTTTTTCCCGATCGCAAATATCGCCCTGTACAAAAGTATAACGCTCTGAGCTATCAATGCTTTTTAATGATTGTAAGTTACCTGCATAAGTGAGTTTATCTAAATTAATTACTTTATGCGGTGTCTCCTTGATTAAAAAGCGTATCAACGCACTACCAATAAACCCTGCTCCACCAGTAACAACAATAGTTTTCATTAAAAGCCTTTACTTTTTACATATACAATTTGCTCACCAAATACAATTTGCAAGCACATCAAGTTATTATCGCAAAATAATCCCGTGTTTACCATATTCGCTACTGTTTGAGGCATTACGTAGGCGCTTTAAATAAAGCTCAACAGTTAATAAGCTGCCTATTTTTTCAGGCTTAATTGCATCGTCCATAGCAAAAAAACGGGTCACAACATTATCAATATATTCATCACCTAATAACTTTTTAACATCGCTATTTGAATCACATAATGTGTTTTCTACATAACGTTTAAATTTAGCCTCTCGCAACCAAGTATCGTATGCAACATAATGCCTTTTAGGTGTAATGCGTCGATATAGCTTACGGGCAAGACGTTCAAAAACAGAGCCTTTAATTAAACCCACTAGGCGTTGCTTTAACGGGTTGTTCAGCGGTTCAACATGTGTTGATTGCAACGAAATAGGTTTTCCTGTTTGCTGCCATGCAATCGTTTTAAAGTAGTCAGGGTAGTAACGCAGTAACATCGCATGATAAAGCTTACCATTGCGGCGATATTCATCTGGTAACGAGTACAAAAACGCCACTAAATCGTTATCCATAAACGGCTTGAAATTATGAAGTTCATGGCTGAGCAAATCACTACCAGCGCCAATAAAACGTACACCTCGGTTGTAAATTAAAATGGGATCATCGTTAGTGTGTTCAAAGTAGGCATCGGTAATATTTGCATTGGGTAAGTGTTCAAAGTAACGCTCTGCGATTCGCTGCGATTGGCTAAGCGATGCTTTGTCCTGATCAAACAAGTAACTGCCACCAAACGTTACATCCCCTAAATAGCCGTTAAGCAAATAATTGGAGTCAGCGGCTATATTACTTACTGAACTTAATGCGTGCATATGTAACATATTTTTAAGGCCGTCGGTTAGCCATACGCCATGCTCACGGCCATCAAACCAGTTATGCTCATCTATACTTACCAACTGATTCGATACACCTGCCAACTGTGCAACTTGCTCAGCCAGTACAGCATCATCGCAACCAGCCTCACCAAAGGTGTACGTTTTTATTGTACCTTTAAAGTGCTGTTTTGCAGCCGCAAGTAATACGCGAGAATCAAGCCCGCCACTTAATGTTATAGCCAATGTTGGTTGCTTAACTGTTTTTATGCAACGTTCAACCGCACTATCAAACAGGGTATAAGCGTGCGCTGTTGCCTCATCAAACGTCATTGCATTGTTTGTTTTAATATCGCCCCAACTCCAATACCGTACCGTGTCATACTCTAAGCTAGTAATATCAATACTTGTAATTGACGCCGGTGCTAAACGTTTAATATTGCTAAACAAAGTTTGCTCACCTAGCATGTGTCCCACATCAACAAATGTTTTAAGTGCCGCAAGGTCAATGTGTTGCACATAGTCGGGGTGTAGAGCAAGTGCTTTAGGCTCACTGGCAAACCCTTTAGCTACATAGTTATCAGCCCACAAATAAAGAGGCTTTATGCCAAAGCGATCTGTTGCTAATGTCACTTTCTGAGCTTGTTTATCAAAAATAACAAACGTGAAATAGCCATTTAGTTGGCTACATAACTCACTTAAGTTGCCTATCAAATATTGATTTGCTACAAGCTCTGCAACATCGTCTTGCTGGCAATCTGTGCCATTAATAGAGTACACATCCCCCCATATATCAACACTTAAGTTTTGATTATTAAAGTGATGATGCGCAATGCCCGCAGTTGTTTTTATTAGCTGCTGGTATTGGCCTTCTAAACACCAGCTACTTGCAACTTTACCCGCTACCTCAGACAAACAAGGGTGAGTATCGGGTAATATATTCTTACTAATAAAACCTACTATGCCGGGCATTCTACGAACCTCGAATAAACTTAAAAACTTTTATTAATTGTGGAGCTATAGCAAGCACATACCCAACACAAATAAACGCAAACAAATATACTGCCGATAACATTAATAAAGGCTGTACACACACCAAAATAAACAACGACACCATAGCAAATGCCAGCACAGCTGGCGCAAGTGATAAACACAAACGTGCTGCCGACAGGCCGCTAACTGGTTTTATTAAATACAGCCAATGTAATACAAATAATACAACTTGCAATAACACCAACATCTTAACCATTTCAACAATGCCCGACTCAATGCTAAACACAATAATCAATGGCCGGGCAATTGTTACTCCCATATTCCACCAAAAACCACGTTTAACGTTACCACTGGCTCTTAAAAGCACCCCAATAGGATTCATCATCGAAATTATTAACATATACAAAGCCAGCCAACGCAGTAGCTGAGCATGTTCAAGCCATTGCTCACCAAAAGTGAAACTCAAAACTAAATTCGGAAATAACGCAACAAGGCTATACAAAGGAATATTAATTAAGCTAAGCAAACGTAAAATCATGCTATATAACAGCGCTAAACTGTGTGTATGTTGATGATTAACCATCAACGGAAACGCGACTTTATTAACCACCGGATTTATAAGCTGCAATGCAGGCCTAAACACTAATGCTTTTACGTAAGCATAAATACCCAATGCCTCAGCACCCAATAACTTACCAATTAAGAGCTGATCTAGTTGAGCACTTATAAAATTTACAAAGCTCTCACCGGTTTGGTACAAACCATATTTGATTGGCTCAATAATGCTGTGTATACGCAAACGCGTAAGCTTTGGTCGTAAATGTGCAAAACCAATAAGTAAACAACCACTGAGAAGCAACGCATTTAACAACTGCGATACCACCACCGAAAGCAAGCGCAAGTCAAATGCAAGTAACACAATGAGTACGGTAAAACTTGCGACACTGGCAAATACCTCTATTTTAGCAATGCTATTAAACCGCATAGCTTGTTGTAGTAAAGCCAAAGGTTGCTGGCCAAAACTACGAATTAAAAATACCGGCGATAAATACCACAACAGCAATGTTAGTGCCTGCATATCAAAAAATAACGCCATAGGAAACGCCATTGCAAACACCACAACCGAAATAAATAACCCCAGCAATACATTTACTATATATAACTGGTTAAGCTGATCTTTAACTAAATTTTTATGAAAAATAAGGGCATTAGAAATACCCGCATCACCAAAAATTTGTGCAAAGCTAACCACCAATTGCACTATTGCCAGTACACCCAGCTCAGCAGCAGTTAAATAGCGCGCCAGCACTATTAACTGAACTAACTGTAACAACCCCTTAATAAGCGTTGATGAGGCCGTCCACGACACCCCACTTAACGCATCACGCGCTACGCTCATGTATTTTTCTCAATAAAAATCGGGCACATAAAACTAGGCTTCTTCATACAAACTTTGCAACATTGCACGCCATTTAGGGGCCAGAGCCTGCTCGGTAAAATGCTGCTGCATTAAATCTGCATTTTTACTATTTTGCTTGCTTGCTAACTGTGCAAGCTCATCAAAACTAAGCGCTGTTAATGTTTGTGTTTTATACACGTCAAAACCTAACGACGTTAAATTGCTGTAGCTTGACGTGCTCGCCAGTAAAAATAAAGGCTTCCCCATAAGCAACATTGCATACGCAACATATAGACCCTGCTGCCTTTGCTGAGCAAATACAGTAATATTAACGTCGTTTAATAAATCGTCATATTGCGCTTTGCTTAACATGCTTGTGATAGCCACTGCTTTATTAGCAAATAGTGCATTAGCATGGCTAATAACGCGTTCAACATAGTGAGCTTCACCGCCATAATTAAGCGGCATTATTATTTGTATATTACACCCCGCTAAATGAGATAGCTTATCCAAGGCTTCAATATGATTATTGCTTGAGGCAGCCGAATTACCCAGCAAGATTTTTAAAGGTTGCTTGGTAAAATTAGCGTTGGTCGTTGTTTCCTGAACCTGCATACCAATAAGTGGATAAGGCAGTACGTCAACTGCCTTACGTTTTAAAACCTGTTTAGCAAGTTGAGCATCGCCTGGATTTAACGCAAAAACGTGATTAAAACGATTAATAACCAATGCATGCAATACATGCACAATACGCTGCTTAATAGTGCGCCCTGCTTTAGTGTGCCTATATAATTCTGCGCCCCACAACACACAGCTACTGCGTTTAGTAACAGGGTTAAAAAGTAACTTTTTCCATATGTGCATATCAAACACACCATGAAATACCACGTTATCGGCTTTAGTTAAGTCGTTAAGCAACGCAAACAGCTCAGCATTATTTGCATAGGTTACAAAACCATCAACGCTCTGCGCTGATTTAACCCAAAATACTTGGCTACAATTGGGCTTGCACTGCACATTAAAAAATTGCTGCATGGGAAAATAATGATGTGGTGTGTCGGCAAACACATGAATAACTCGGTTCATATAGCTTTACTCATAGCGTAGACTCATTGTTGCTCGCTATTATAATGCGTTAAAAATGCAGGTTCTAAATTAAGTAAATTTTTACTGCGCGGTTTTATATATTTCGCAGGTTGCCCGGCGTAAATACCCCAAGACTGTAAATCACGATTAACCAAGCTTAATGCGCCAAGAGCAACACCGTCATCAAGTACTACATTGGGTAAAATAACGCAGCCAGCCCCCACAATAACGTGTTTTTTGAGCGTTACAGGGCCATGATCTACGTTAGTAAACTGCTCATTCACTGTGGGATTAGTTAAGTACTCGCCCGAGTAATCGTCACTGCTTGAATAAATAGACACTCTGGAGGAAATATTACAAAAATCATCAATACTGATTTTACCCGCGCCTATTAATGAACTAAACACCGCAATATGTACATGGCTGCCTATAAAAATCCCGCCCTTACCTGCGCTGATTACACAAAAGTCGTCAATACGTACGTTATCACCTAGGCTAATTGAGCCTACCCCGTAAAATGAGGCCTGCGTAGAAATACGTACATTTTTGCCTACACGCAAAAAACCTAAATCAAGCAATGCTTGTTGTGTATATATTGCCATATTAAACGCCTTGTAATATCAACCTAAAACAGCTTAAGTATTGGCCTTAAGCACAGTCATTAAATGATCACATATTTCGTCTACGCCATCGAGGGTTAAGTCTGTAAACATAGGCAAGCACAAAATACGTTCGCTAAGGCTATTTGCAAGTGGGGTATCTCCGCGCATGCCATACGCTGGGACTTGGCTCAAACTTGGGAAAAAATAACGACGAGTTTGCACACCCACCTCAGTGAGCGCCGCCTGCACTTTTAGTAGTAGGGTTTGTGATTCAAAAACCACCGGCATATATGCGCCATTGTTATTACCATCACAGTGCCAAACTTGTAACTGTACCGTATTGATTGCTTTTAATCGTTCAGTGTAACGCTTACTTAATTGCTGGCGCCAAGACGTTATATGGTCAAGGTGCTCAAATACACTTAACCCCATAGCAGCGTGTACTTCGCTCATTTTCGCGTTTATACCTACAAATTCAGGGTATTGTTGTGCATCAAAGCCAAAGTTAATTAACTGCTTTGCTTTTAAATAATCGGCTTTGTGCTTAAAAACAATCGCACCGCCTTCAACACTATGAAACAGCTTTGTTGCATGCAAACTCAATGTAGCTACATCTCCTTTGTGCAATACGCTTGTTATAGTCATATCATTGTCAGTATTTTTAATATCGCTGGCAAAAGCATGAGCCGCGTCGTAAATAACTTTTAAATTATGCTGTTTGGCAGCGCGTTCAATACCTGCCACGTCACACGGATTACCAAATACATGCACCCCTAAAATAGCCGTTGCTTTATTTAACTGTGCCTCACTGGCTTTTGCTATATCTATATTGTAGGTCTCAGGGTCAATATCAATGAACTCAGGGGTCAGGTTTGCAAAACATAGCGAGCTGGCCGTCGCTGCAAATGAGAAGGGGGTCGTTAATACACAACCGCTTTCGTTAGTGTCAATATTAAGTGCCGCAAACGCCACTTGCAATGCTAATGTACCGTTAGCAACCAGTAATAGGTGCTCAACATTAAAGTACCCAGCAAGTTGTTGTTCAAGCTTTTGCAAACACGGGCCATTATTAGTAAGCCAGTTGCGCTCAAATACCGATGCAATGTGTGCTGTATAGTTATTTAACGGGGGTAAAAAGGGCTTTACAATGGGGTATTTCAAAGCGGTCACTCATAAAACAAAAAGGTGGGGCAGTGTAGCAAACAAGCATAAATGGGTCTAGCCGCTAAGTGTTATCAGGCTGTTACAGCGAGTTACAAACATAAAAAATATGCAATAAAAAAGCGAGCCTAAGCTCGCTTTTTTTCATAAACCAGTTGGCCTATGTATAAAACTAATTACTTAGTTTTTACACGGTCAGCATCAGCTTTATGGTAGTAAACACCAGTTACGTCGATGTCGCCAGCTGGAGAGTTAACTACAACTTTCACGTGTGCATTACCCATAACACCACTTGCTGTTGCGAAAGCTTTAACTTCGCCAGAAATGTTAGTAGTTGCTTTAGGTGTAGCAGTAGCTGTTAAAGTTTTAGTGTAAGTTTTGCCTTCAGCTGTAATATCTACAGTGATTGCACCAGCTACAGAACCAGTGTTAGAAACATTGATAGACTGAGCGTACTGAGCATCAAACGGCATGAAAACGATGTTTTCATCAAAGCCATTTAGAGTCCAAGCACCAGCAGAAGCTGAAGCAATAGTCTTAGTTGAAGCAGCGCCTGCAGCAGTGTTGTATTTGATTGCAGAATCAATAGTGAACATTTGCGTAGGTAAGATTGGCGCTTTAGCGTTTGCTTTACCAAGAACAGTGAAAGTACCTGTCATAGCTTCAGCTGTATTACCAGCAGCATCAGCAACTACTACAGTGATAGAATCGCCAGCAGTGTTAATTGTGCTAGTGTATGTATCAGCACCACCAGTTGCAGCAAATGCAGCAGCTAGTTCAGCAGCATCAATACCTGCGTCGCCATCGCTTTCCATCCAAGAGAAATCACCCTTGATTACGTGAGTAGCACCAGTGTAAACTGCGTCGTGTGTACCAGCAGCTGCAACAACAGGAGTAACTACTAAAGTATCTGTAGTGATTGAATCATTACCAACTGTAAACTGCTTACGCTCGTTTTCAACGTCAATTACAGCGTTAAGTTTAGTTGTTGCTGAAGAGCTTAACTGTGACTTAGAAGTAACAACAGTAGAAGTTGCTGTACCAACGTTATCAAGATCTAAACCAGTAGATGTTTTTGCAGCGTAAGAAAGCTTGATATCGCCTGCAGCATCAGTTACTGAAGTAGTTTTAAGAGTTAAACCGTTAAGTAGGAAATCTTTACCGCTGAATACTTCAACTGGTGAAGGAACTGCAGTTACACGGAAAGTAGCTGTAGATGCAGTCTTAGATAGTAGACCTACTGTAGGTACATTAGTAAAACCAGCAAAAGTGATAGCAGGAGCTGATGTAGTATCAAACTCAGCGCCACTTAAAGTAATAACGAACACATCACCAACTGCATATTCTGCAGCAAGTCTGATTGTGTAAGTAGGTACAGCTACAGAAGTTTGGCCTACAGCACCTTCTAGAGATACTACGTTAGGTGTAGCAGAAGTAACAGCAGCGTTAGCAAAACCAGCAACACTTGTTAGCGCTAGCGCTAGTAAAGTTCTTTTAAACATTTTTTATTCTCCAAAGTTTCATGAAACAGGAACTTTCATTGTTCCCTTTATATTTATGGCTGACCATGCACCATAGGCCGTCACCTAAGTGACTACTAATCAGACCAAGAGTAGTCTAAACATTGTTAGTTTATTGTCAAGCAATTAACTAAGCTTAAACTAATAGATTAATGTTACCGTTTTATGCACCAGCGCACAAGGTTTAAAAACCCTTAAAAATCAGCGTGGTATAAAAAACATAAACAAAAAAAACATATTGTTAACAACAGCTTAAATAAAATCATTAGATAGCGTTTATTGATCATTTATACAGTGTAGTAAATATGCAGCACTATGCATAAAACCGATTATAAATACTTACAAGCCCACATAATATAAAGCACAAACTCACTAAGTTATAAATAACACTCTTAAAAAACAATCTTTTATTAAAACCAACAACTAAAAACAATACTTTTTAACTACATAAAATCTAGTGTTTTTTTATGTGTTTTTTTATTTTTTGCCATCTACTTTGCTTTCAGAGAGCTTAAGCTCAGTTAAGCCCAATTTAAACTGATTATAGGCACTATCCCACTCGGCAGTAGAGTTAACAATTCGCGGCGTAACCAATACCACTAGCTCTGTTTTATTAGTGTTGTTATCTGTGCTATCAAATAATCGGCCAAACAATGGGATTGTTGATAAAAAGGGTACCGACTGATCGCTTAGCGTGCTGTTCTCGCTAATTAAGCCACCCAACATAATGGTTTGCCCGTTACCTGCTATTACTTCTGTTTTTAAAGAGCGTTCGAAAATAATCGGGTTACCGCCTGCGCCACTAGTGGTCGCTTGATTACTTATTTTTTGGGTTATTTCCATTAATACCACCCCTTGCGCATTTACGGTTGGAGTGACTTGTAAATCAATACCGGTTTCTAAATATTCTACTGAAGTGCGTGAGCCATTAACTGGGTCGGTAATTATGTCGCCCACCACAGGAATACGATTACCTACAGTTATACTTGCTTCAACACCATCGCGCACTGCAAGGCTTGGGCGTGAAAGCACGTTTACATAAGAATTTTTTTGCAGCAAATTCAGTGTGAGGCTGCCTTGTATACCACTTAATACATAAGATAACCCTGACTCATTGTTATCTAAATTAAAACCACCTTGCTTTGCTACGCCTTTATTTGTTAAAGCAAACTCCACCCCTTGTTTAAACTCATCGGTAAGGGTGACTTCGGCAATCATCACTTCGAGTACGATTTGTTTTGGCATTATATCAAGGCGCTTAATCATAGGCAGTAAATTACGATATGCATCCCCAGTGGTATAAAAAATAATTGAATTAGAGCGCGAATCCACCACCATTTTCATGCCATCAACGCTGACTGAAATACTTTGCTTAGCGTTACTTTTAGTATTATTGCCACTACTACCAACTTGCTTATTTTGGCTCGCCGCTGAGGTTGAGCTGCTCAAGCCTTGTGACGTACCACCGCCTAGTAATGCTTGTAGGCTCTCACCTAAATCTGCTGCTCTGGCAAATTCAGGGTTAAACACAAAATATTGCTCTTGGTTGCCGTCGGCGGGTTGATCAAGCTGTTTCGCCCAATATTCGACTCTTTTTATAAAGCGCTTGTCGTTGGTGAAAAATACCAGAGTATTAGTACGTTCTATTGGTACTACCGACACTGCTTGTTCATTTGAAGCATTAATGCTTACAGAAATACCCTCTTGCTTCATTAAACTCTGTAGCTGCTTACCTAGCTCATCAACCGGTATAAAGGTTGACTTATACATGCCTATTGAGCGGTTTCTAAATGCGGGTTGATCGACCAATTGCATAAACTCAAGCGCTTTTATTATGTCGCTGCGTTTACCTTTAAACATAATTGCTTGTTGGTCAAATAATGGGGTTGCATTAACATTAGTTAACTCCCTAATCGTGTTTGCTAATGGTGTTTGCATGCCCGATTTAAAGGGTGCAAGTTGTACGATTTCGTTTGCTGAATTAGGGACGTCTTCTGGATTTGCGCCATAGCCGTAAACTAAGTTACTTGATAAGCCTCCTTCTGACTTATGAATATAATAAATACCCTCTTGATAACGAATGAGTATGTTACGCTCTTGCAGCATTTGCTCACTCAAGGAGAATAGCTTTTGCTTACTTAGCTCATCTTGCAAATTAAGGGTTATTTGATCTTTAGAATTATTGAGTTCTTCGCCTAAAATGTAATTTACGTTAAGTAACTCACCAAACACATAATGCAGGTAGTCTTTTACTAATAAGCTGTCGGCAGTTAGCTTTACTGTTTCGGTACTGCTAAATTTACTGGCTAAGTCGGCTTGGGTGCTCTGGCTTGTTTTGTTACTTGCTAAAGGCTCTAAATACGTGATGCCGTGTTGAGCAGCGGTTTTAGAATCGCTAGTGCTTAAATTTTCTACATCGTTTGCTTTAACGTTTACTATAGTAGTATTTTCTAAATACGATGGTTGCGGAGCAATACCGCCATTGGTGGTGTTACAACCAGCTAATACGCCACTTGCCAGTAATCCTAAAATAAGTGTTTTGCTGTGTTTCATAATTTTTCCGTGCAATAGTGTATTAAGCAATTAACCGCGCTGGTACATTACTAAAGTAATATGTTGAGGTGCTTTATCAAGCTCCACCTGTGTATTTGACAATATACTCAGCGTATACCCTTCCACGCTTTGCTCATTTATATATTTAACTAGCGTAGTTTGCTGCGTTTTTATATTTTTTTGCTCTATAAGTACATAAGGTATCGGTGCAAAAATAACCGCTTTAAGACTCAGTTCTAAATCGCCTGCAAATACGCTTAATAACTCACCATTTTGCGCCGCTTGCGCTGCTTTACTCAGACCTTGCTCTGTTTGTACTGGCTTAGTCACCTCAACATAATTAGTGTAAAGCTGCGTTAGTTGTACATTTGCTGGATCTGACAATAAAGGCAGAGGCTGTGCATTATTAATACCGGCAGAAAAGTCGTTTTGCCCCTGCGGCTGTTTTTGTATAAAACGCCCCGTAATATCGCTAATTAATAACAATACACATGCCGTAATAGCCGCTAAGGTTAATTTATTCATAGCGCCTCTTGCATTGCTGTAGTTTGTTCACTTTTTGACTGTTGCATATAAAAGGCAAGCTCTATGGTGCCTTCTACTCGGCCTAACTGCTCATTATTTTGCCCGTTAAGGTTTATATTAAAGGTTTTTAACTCAGCCTTTGGCGCGGTATTTTCAAGCAAGGTTATTAATTTTATATAATTAAGCGTGCTGCCCTTTATATTTAAACGTAATTGATGGCGCATTAATTGCCCGTTAGCCACTAACAAACTAGGAAGCCAACTACTGGTGTTTATTTGCAGCTGCTTACTGGCAATGGTTTGCTCTATTTGCTGTTGCATGGCTAATTTAAATTCGGCTTCGCTTTTATAGCTAATAAATAAGCTATTAATTGCTTTTAGCTGTGCATTAATTTGCTGCTGACTTTTGCTTATTTGGTTTTGATTAATAATTACATTTTGCGATTTACTGGCACGCTTTTGTAAATTAGCTAACTGGCTCAATTGCTCATTTTGCCAATCAAACAATGGCACTATTATAAATTTTAATATAATTAGTAATGCTAATGCACCGAGGGCCAACTGGTGTTTAGGCTGTTTTAAATCAAACATGGTTATTTAGCCTCGCGAGTTGTATTGGGTGCAATAGGCATGCTTTGATCTTGTAACGTTGTGAGTGTAAAGCTAATTACAAAGCTCTCGCCACGGCGCTCTTTACGCGATGGGTAGTCAAATTTTGCGTTATTTACCCGTGGATTGTTTATTATTATTTGCAAGGCGTTAGTGGCTTTATCTGCGGTGCCTCGTAGTACATAACGACCCTCTTCAAAGCGTATATTACTGAGCTCTGCTGATAAAAATAACGGATGCAGTACAAAAAACAATGAACTTGAAATTTGCTGGCTTTGGGTAAAGCTTTGCAGCGTTTTGAGCGTGTCGGACGAAGTTTGAAATTGCTCTAACGTAGTAAGCGCTTGGTTAACTGCACCTTTATTTTGTGCCAGCTCACTTTGCAGCGACTGTGTTTTATACATTAAATAACCGCAGGTTAACGCAACATATGCACCAAAAAACACGCTAAATATTATGGCTGATTTTTTTAGCTGTGCTTTAGTAAAAAGCCCTGAAGGCAACGTAAAAAATGCTGCTAGTTGCTGCTTAGGTTGTGCTTGCAAACCTTTAATTAGCGTTTGGGCGTACTGTGTGGGGTCGCTAATATTAATAACATGCTTGCAAGGTATGCCAAACATTGCAGCAAAACGTTCAGCACTATTAACTAGCGGACTTGTTAACGCCGAAAACACACTTTGCTGATGCTGAGCTACAAACATAGCCGCAAATACACTGCTGCTTATTACTTGTTCAGTTTTGAGTGTTTGGCTTAGTAATAAAGTTTCCGGCAAGTTTAACCATGCTTTAGGGACGCCAGTAAAGCGCCAATGCGTTACTTTACTTTGATCTTGCTCTAGGGCCTTAATAATATAAGCATTGTGTGTATTAGGTTCATTATTGACAGTAGAGTTATTAATTTTAATTAAATTAACCAGCTCTTTTTTATTGCCTATGGGGTAGTTTTCACTTTGCTCTGAGTAATGTATACGCCCTACTATTTGTATTAGGGCTGTGTTTTTACTTTCATCACTTACAACGGGCGTTGGTACTAAAGTAAATTTTTGCTCGCCATTTAAAGCAAACTTATAGGGTGCATTGCTGTAGTAAACTACATTTTTGCACAGCCACTTTTTTATCCATAATGTTAGTTTACTTTTAATCATTAAATACTCTACTGCGCCTTAACTGCAACAATATTCACAACAAGCTGCTTATTTGGTTGCAAATGGTAATAAGTTATTTTTTTAATATTTGCATCGCCCACATGAGCTTGCAAGGTAACTTTAAATAAGTTTGACGGGTATAAAATAATATCCTCACTCTCGTAAAAACCAGTTACTTGTGCAAACTCATTTACTGTTAGCTGTTTTGCATTACGCAGCATAATAACATGACTTGCTACGTCGTTGCTTAACAAGGCATTAAGCAATGAGTCTGGCGCTGTCATGGGATTGAATAACCCCTTTTTATATTGCGTTGTATTATCCTGCAACGCATTTAACTGTTTGGGCTGTAAACCTAAATGCTTTAACTCACTAATGTCGTGAATAGCAGCATGGCGCGCGGTTACATTATTTGGTAAGTAATCGCTGCGTGCATCTACGCTTTGCCAATCTATTATTTGCTGCGAAGTTAGCTGCGCATCATAATCATTTAGACCACTGTAGGTCAACAGTTGGGTTAAGCGCTGCTTATTGGGGTAGTGCAAATTCAGTAAGCCCCGTAAATCTTGCAAAGCGATATTTACATATTCGTTGTATTTAAACTCTTTGTCATGAAAGTTCCAATTTGCAATAAGCGCGCTATTACTTTGATTATCTGTTTGCTTACGAGATTGCGGATTTTTGTCTTCTGTTAGCAAAGCATACAGTATATTGGCCTCGGCGTTATGCAGCTCGACATACGCTTGTGCTTTGTCGACCATTAAGGTGGCATTATGCACTTGGTTACGCGCTGATTGAGTAAAATACAATGCTAATATAGAAAGCACCGCAACTATTAGCAGTACTTGTACTAAGGCTATGCCCGAGATACCGCGCTGCATTAAAAGTCACCCGTTTGTATATAGTTACTAAACCAGCTATTAGATTCTTTATCTAACTGGCTGTAAAACGCGAGTACTTGTTGGTTTTTAACGAGGGTGATTTTTATTTTTTGTGGCGTAAGTTGCTGATCTAACCCCGAGTAGCTAGTTTGCCAAGTCGGCACTACGCCAGGAGTTTGCATTGCCATTTCATCCAGGCTTTTCCAGCCCAAATAGCTTATGTTTACTTCATCTAAGTTAGTTAATAAGATTTTTTGCTGTGTAAACTCTATATTTTGCTCGCTATTGATTAGCAGTAACTCACTGCCGGATATAGCTTGATAAACTAGATTGTATTTACCATTGGGGTTTTGCGCAGCGGTTAGCCTAAATATTTCGGGGTTTTGTGTATCTATAAGGCCGCGCTTAGTAATGGCTAATAAGCTATCAATGCCTCCTACAAAAAACATTTCTGGACGACCTTTTTTATTTTTAATTAAATAAGGTTCAATACCGTCAATGGTATTTTGTAATAGATAAACGGCTCTAGTTTGCGCTGCATTTTGTTCAAAACTGCCCAGCTCTTTATCCCAACGCGAAGCTAACTGCATATATACGTAGTTACCAGTAAACATCAGTAACGACAGTAACGTCACCGATATTAGCAATTCAATAAGGGTAAAACCTTGCTGCTTATGCATCGTGCCAGCTTACTTCGTTAAAGGTATAGTTTTTTACAATTCCGTTGCTGTTAATGGTTAAAACAACTTGCCATAATTTAAATTGCTTTTTTAATGCCATTTGCTCACCAAACTCTAACTTACTTACATCGTCGGTTACTGTTTTAGTTTGTTGCACTGTGGCTTGCCACGTATATGTACTTTGCCAAGCACTGCCTTGAGCGTTTAATTGCGTTTGCTGTGAGCTTGCATTTTGTACATCTTGTTTTATTTGGCTTAATAACGCGGGCACGTTAGCCACTATGTTAACGTGGTTGCTGGCTTTTTCGCTTGATATAAATGCACCTCGGTAAATAAGCGATACGGCCCCCATGGCGGTGAATAAAATAATGGTGGCAACCAGTAACTCTATTAGTGTAAACCCGCTATTGTTGTTATTTTTCATTCGCAAGCTCTAACGAAATAGATAATGGTTGGTCTCTAAAGTGGCCATTAATTTGTTGCGGACTAACAAAACCATTTGCATTAAAGTTAACCCACTGTAGGGTAAATTTTAATGATTCTAAGGTTTTTGTTTTAATCAACTCATTACTTGGTTTTGAATATAAATTTAATGTATTACCATTGAGTTCTAGTGCATAATTTTGCTGTTCTATGAATGCTTGAAAACCAATGTTTTTAATCCACTTTGTAGTAGTTAACAGCTCTGTTTTAGCTTCTGTTTTATCAACCGCTTTAATAGAAATAGGCGCAACAACAGCTAATAATAAACCAACAATACTAAGCACAATAATAAGCTCAATTAGGGTAAACCCTTTATTAAACCTACGACTAACTAAGTACATTTAAAAACCTACGTCGTTTAGTGAAATCATGCTCATTAGCATTACAACAACAATACCACCGACAAATCCACCCATAAATAAAATCATTAATGGTTCTATTAATGCTGTCATGTTGTCGGTCCAAGTTTCAAAATCTTGGCGTGAGCGATTGGCTATTTCTTCAAACACAATATCGAGGTTTCCCGATTCTTCACCTACTTCGAGTAGTGAAATATAAAATGGTGGGTACAAAGATGTCTGCTCAAGTGTAGGCGTTAGCTGGCTACCACGTTTAACTTTTTTACGGGCAATATTCATCTCGCGATTTAACACGTGATTTTTAATATTACCGGTTGAGAGCTCAAGGGCTTGATCGATAGGTACACCGGCTTTAAGCATTAAGCTTAAACCGCTATTAAAACGTATGCGCTCTACCGTTATAGTAGCGTTAGCAACAACAGGCAGTTTAAGTGCAGATGTGTGCCACCACTTTAAAAATGCTGGCTTTTTTGAAGCCCACATTAATGCCGGTATTGTAGCTATAACCCCTAGTACGAGCAACCCTTGGTATTGATTCATCCACGCGCTAATAGATAACATTAGCTCAGTGTACCAAGGCATAGTGTCGAGCTGACCAAACATATCGGCCATTTTAGGTATGATAAAGTTAAATATAAAAAATATACTTAACACACATACAAATAAAATAACGCAAGGGTAGGTAAGCGAGCCTATTATTTTACGTTGCAGCTCTCGTTTGAATTTTAGATCTTTAGCAAGTCCTGCAAATATTTCGCTTAAATTCCCTGAGGCTTCACCTAACTCAATTAAGTTACAGTAAAGGTTATCGAATACCTCAGGATGCGCCCTGCATGCTTGCGATAAGCTACTGCCTTTTTTTATTGTGTTGCTTATATCGCCTAGCATTTTAGCCAATGCAGGCTTTGCTTTGGTCCGCCTAATTATATCTAAACCACGATCGATTCTAACCCCTGTTGCTAATAACAAGCTTAGCTCTGCAGTTAAAAATTCGAGATCCGATAACGATATTTTGTTATTAAACGATAGCCCAAACGATACGTGTTTTTTTTCTTCTCTGACTTCAAAGGCTAGTAACTTTTGGCTTTTTAATTTTGCTATAGCATCTTGTTGGCTGAGCGCATCTATTTGCCCTTGCGATTTAGCGCCTGAAGCATCGTACGCCTTGTAATTAAATAGTGGCATTAACCTGCTACCCTAATCACTTCTGCTATAGTTGTGTGTCCAAGTACCGCTTTGTATAAGCCATCTTCGAGCAATGTGCGTCTGTTTAAGCTTTGATTATGCTGTTTAGCTTTAGGTATAAAATCGGCATCTTTTGGCATTGCTTTTATTTCGCTATCACAACGTAAATACTCCGTTACAGCCATACGGCCTTTATACCCTGTTTGGCTACAATGCTCGCAGCCTTTGCCACGTTTTAACTCTATTTTTGGTAGATTAAAGCGTTGAGCAAAGCTATCTAAGTTGTATTTTTCTATAAGTACTTGCGCATCTGGCTCTGGCTCTGAGCAATGTGCACAAATTTTACGAGCTAAACGCTGAGCAACAATTGATACTAGTGCTGCATTAAGTAAAAACTCTTCAACACCTAAGTCAAGTAAACGTGTATACGCACTGGCTGCATCGTTGGTATGTACAGTACTAAATACTAAGTGCCCCGTTAGCGCTGATTGCAACGCTATTTGTGCTGTTTCTTTGTCGCGTATTTCACCTAACATTATGACGTCGGGATCTTGACGTACAATTGAACGTAGACCTGCCGAAAAGTCAAAACCTATATCACTGTTAACCTGTACTTGGTTTATACCAGGAAGCTGGTATTCAACAGGATCCTCTAAAGTAATGATTTTTACATCATCGTTATTTAAGGCGTTTAAAAATGTGTATAAAGTCGTTGTTTTACCCGAGCCCGTTGGTCCTGTAAGCAATACAACCCCAGCGGTCGTTTTTATGTCTTCTAAAATCATTTGATTAATATCAGCAGACAAACCTAATACAGACATGTCGTAACGCACGTTTTCTTTTCGTAAAAAACGCATTACGACTGACTCGCCATCATTTAGAGGCAAAGCCGATACTCGAATATCGATTTCTTGATTGGCAATTTTCATTTCTATTTTGCCATCTTGCGGACGACGTTTTTCAGCAATATCCATACCAGACAGTATTTTTAATCGGGTAATGATAGGCAACTGTTTGCGAGCCGAAATTGTTTCCGCTTCGTGTAATACGCCGTCAACACGAAAACGTGCACGATAACGCCCTTGATAAGGTTCAAGATGCATATCGGACGCACCTTGGCGTAATGCACGACTAATTAAGGAATTAAGTAAGTTTACTGTTGGTGCTTCTGTGGCAAGTTCTTTGAGTCGCTCTTCTTCATCAAGTGGGTTATCGTCCAACACATCTGCGGTTGGTTCTTCGTATTTAGCAATGAGAAGCTGTGTATCAACTTCGTTTGCTATAAATAACGAGTACGCTTGGTTATTTTTAATTAACCATTCATTCATTACTTGGTTTAGCGGATCTTTACATGCAAACTCAATATGCTGGGCGCTTTCACTAATAGGCACCCAATTTTGAGCTATAAAAATATCGAGCGTTGGTTTGTCGATTAGCAAAGGCGTAAAATTTGCATATTGCTCATTAGTAAATAAAGGGATATCCAAATATTCACTAAGTAATAATGCAACTTGATCCTCTGGTAAACTCCCCATATTGACAAGAATTTGCTCTAACCGGCCACTGTACTTTGCTTGGTAGCTTGTTGCACGTTCAAGATCGTGCGGATCTATGCTAAATTTATTTAGCAGTAAGTCGTGTAATTGCATTATTGATGAATGATATCCGCGTTATTGTCTGTGCCACCTTCTTTCCCATCACTACCATAAGATTTTAAAGTGTATGGATTACCGTTTGTACCAGGTATTTTGTAGATATATGGATTACCCCAAGGGTCTAGCGGGATATCTTTTGGTAAGTACGGGCCATCCCAACGAGGCTCATCACCTTGACGCAATTTTGATAGCTCTGTTGGATATTTACCTAAATCAAGACGGTAAGTATCGATTGCGGTTTCAAATGATGACATTTGCGCTGCAGCAATTTTACGTTCAGATGAACTTAGTTTTGAGAAAAATTTAGGTGCTACTAACGACATTAGCAAACCCAAAATAACAATAACGACGAGTAGTTCCATCATTGTAAAACCGTGACTTTTTTTCATAACTCTCTCTTTATTCATGAATGCTTACTATTTTTTTTTCTTAAAAAACGCGCTACTTTCCAGCAATGCTGTAATGCTAATGCGTAAAATACAAAAACAAGTATAAATAACGTAAGCATTAACCACTCTGGTACTTGTAATATTTCACCGATTATCCCTATTGAACTCATTACAATTGCAAAAAATAATATTGCACTCAAAGCTCTACGAGGGCTGAAGCCTACTCTCATAAAAATATGATGCAAGTGATCTCTATCTGCATGAAACGGGGAAATACCTTTACGTGTGCGACGTATTATTATAGCCATCATATCCATCAATGGCACTGCGATTATCCATAATGCAGTAACGGGTCTAAATGCTGGCTCACTCGCTTGTGTACTCACCATCAAAAACCATATTACGCTTAAACCAATAAACATTGAGCCTGCGTCACCCATAAATATTTTTTTATTTTTATGGCCTTTAACACCTAAGTTAAACGCTAAATAAGGCACAACTGTCGCAACAATAATAAGTGGCAGATAAGCAAATGCATAATTGCCACTCAATAGCATTAAAATAAAAACTGAAAGTAAAGTTAGGATACTCAGTGAGCCAGCAAGACCGTCTATGCCATCAATCATGTTAAAAGCATTTATACAGGCTATAACGCTAATTATTGTAAATATAATACCTAGCCAGCTTAAATTAACATCACCAAAGGAGAAAAGATCACCCAGGTTTTGAATATAGACATCGCTACCCATTATCATAACTAAGGCAACCACAACCTGTATACATAAGCGTATTTTTACACCAAGCTGGCGGTAGTCATCGACTACTCCCAAAATAACAATTGCACCTGCACATACCAAGTAGCTAATAACTTGTGTTGTAAGTGGGTAAAATGCGATAACTGATATAAATACCGCCAAAAAAATAGATAAGCCACCAATTAACGGTATCGACCCATCATGCTGTTTGCGATTGCATGGCGTATCAACTAAACCAAATTTTACCGCCAATGGCGTAATAGCAAATATAACGGCATACGAAAAGCCGAATGCAAAAACCAGCATCATAAGTTCAAATATCATAGCGAAGACCCAATTTCTCTTTAGAAATATACTTCATGTTTACAGTTTACTAATAGCAGCCACCGCTATACCCGTTTGGTAAAGGATTTGTGTTGCGGTGCTCCACAACGTTAGGGTATCAGTATGCTCTGTGTCCAGTGGTATTACTATGGTATCGCCTGGGCTCAACTCATCTGCTTTATTAGATGCAAACCATGAACCCCTGTTTGGCACTTCAACCAAACCACTGGCTTTAATTATGTATATACGATCTTCATCAGCGCGTTGTTTAAACCCACCACTTCGATTAATGTAATCATCAAGTGACAAAGATGGATTGTAAATATGCGACGTGGCAAAGTTAACCTCTCCTACAACACTAATACTGTTACTTTTTGTTGGAATGTAAAGTATATCTTGATTTTGCAGTGGTAAATGCTCTTTACCCTGTTCGATAGCTGTTAAATTTACAACTAAACGACCTACCGCTTTTACCTTCGCTAAATCATTAATCAGGCTATCCATATCTTTATAACTAAGCGATGAATCTGTAACTGAGCTATTAAAGCTTTTGGTTGCAATATCGCGCCTTAAGTCTTCAGATAACTTATTTAACTGCTGTTGTTCTTGAAACCTAATTGATTCACGAGTAAAAACAGAGCCCTGTGGATAAGCGAATTCAGTGAACCCACCGGCTCTTTTTAATACATTGGTAAGGTCTTCACCTTTGCGAATACTATAGACACCAGGGAAACGTACTTCACCGACAATTTCTACTTGTAGATCTTTTTGCCAGTTAGGTATTGGGTAAATACTGATTGAGTCTTTGCTTTGTATAGCAAAATTTACTTTAGAGTCACTCGAAAGTGCTTTGTTTAAATTAACAGTTACATGATTTAATGCACTTTTATTTTCGTTGCCGTAACGTGTAATTTCTGCTTTTTCAAGGTATGTTGATTCTTTTAAGCCTCCGGCAGCAAGCACTGCTTCTTTCATTGTTGCATTTGCTGGTAATGGATAAACACCACTGAAACGAACTTCCCCACGGATCCCAAATATTTTAACTTGGCTGGTATACGTTGACTGCTGATTAAGCTTTGCAATAATAGGTTTTAATAATTTTTCTCGGCTAAAAACAGCGTAGTCACTGTCTTTTAGTTCTTTTTCTTGGCTATTAAGGTAGTCAGTAATGTTAGTGATTTTTTTACTTTCTTCATCAGCCAATTGCTCTGCTAATTCTTTTTCTAGCGAGCCACCTAAATCTATAAATTCATAAAATTGTTTTTCTTCATATTTATCCCACAGCTTGATTCGGTCACGTAACGCTAACTGTTCTTTTGTTAATGCTAATGTTTTTAACGCTGTTTCCTCATCTTCTTTTGTTTGAAACCGGCTAAAAATGACAATAATATCTCTAGGCTGAAGCGCTATATCACTTTTACTATTTTGCTTTGAAGCTTCAATAGGTGAAAATTGATATATTTCAATATCACCTTTTTGATTGATTTCACGAACAACAAGTGCGTATTCATAATCCGCAGTAGGTAATAGGTCACTTTTAATCGAGGTAAACAAACGACTAATTTTATCCCCTTTTTGCCAAGAATAGTTACCTGGATAAGTAACGGCCCCTAACAACGTTACAGCGTTATCTAATTCATCGCTTGATGTAGGTACTTTTATTATGTCGCCATTTCTAGGCTTATATTCAGTACTTTTAGTCAGATCAAGCTGTAGAATAGTTTTGGAGCTATTACCTGTAAAACGTTCAATTACTGTTTTTTGTTGATAGGCTTCAGCTTTAAGTCCGCCCGCCATCGCGATCAAATCATCCATTGATTCTGAGCCTGTTAGCTCAAAAATAGCTGGTCGACGTACTTCACCACTAACCGTGACTTGTTTGCCTACTGGCGGTATAAATACTACATCACCTGGCTTTAAAATAACGTCGTTTGAACTATCGCCTTTTATTAGTAAGTCATATAGATCGAGTGTTTGTATTGTTTTCCCCGCACGCTTTAACTGAATGTTGCGCAAAGAACCAATGTCTGATAGCCCGCCACTAACAAATAGGGCATGCGTTATTGATGATAATGAAGGAATCGTATAAGCGCCTGGCTTGTAAGCCTCTCCTAGCACCATTACTCTTATGGTTCGAGTTTCACCCATAGAAACGAATGCTTTTACACCAATCATTTCTTGTTCTACTTTTTGCTTAATTAGCTCAACAACTTCGTTATATTGCATGCCAGCAACATTAACAGGTTGAAGTTTATCAATCGCAAGACGACCTTCCCGATCAACTATCACTTCTCCATTAAATGACTCTTTACCATATAAGTTAATAGTAAACGTATCACCTGGGCCAACCACATAGGTATTCGGCACTAAAGCATTTTCAGATGGTTCAAACGTGGTTGGTTCACCAGAAAACAATTCATAACCGAATGGTTTTATTTCTTCTTCTTTAGGTTTGAATTTTTCTTCGTCGGTTAATTCTTCAGTGTCTTCACTTTCTAAATCACGAGGCAATATTGAAGATAATTTTTTATCACCATTTTCTTTATCTAATGTTTGGCTAGCATCTAAAAAGCCAAGTGAATCTAAATCTATACCATATTTTTCAGCTAACGCTTTTTGCTGTGACTTCGGTAGTTTTTTAAATTGTTCAAGTTGCTGTTCTGTTGGTGCAACCCCCTGACCACTTCCTTGCGCAAATGATGGTGTTACAATTGCAAAAACAAGCAATACCGTAATTAATTTAATTAACTTCACAAAGTTTCCTTCCAGTAAAAATATAAAGAGAGCCGCAGCATGTTACATTATTTTTTAAGTAAAAAAAATGGGTAAGCATGCTTACCCATTATATATCCTATAACGGTGTTAAAAACTGTAAACAAGTGTTAATGATGTTTCAGTATCTGTGCTTTCTTTGTCATCGGCAACGTCTGAGTTATTTGTAATGTTGTAAGCGACTTTCATTTGTAGTGAGCCGTTGATTTTTGCAAGTAACGCAGTTTCAGAGCGAGTTTTAGTATTTGTATCACCATATTCGATAGCCACTAACTGAGTGAAACGTGCATTATCTGAAATTTTCCAGTTGTAATCTAACTTACCAAGCGCAATGACTTCTCCGTCAGACTCGCCAGCAAGTAGCTTGCCGCTATCATCTGTTTCTGTGCTATCGTCAGGGTATGTGAAATGCTTATAACCTGGACCTATCTCAGCGCTCAACCACATCGTTTTTTCGTTTAATAAGCGTAGGCCATAACCTGCAGAAATTACTGATTCACTTCTGTATGAGCCAAAGTAGTCTGATACGTGTGAACCATAAATGAATAGGTGAGCGTGTTTTTCATTTAATTTGTAATTACCTTGAGCAGAAATTGAGTACTTTTCATTTGTACGCTGTTTTTCTTTGCTGCCGTTATCACTTTCAACTTCATCTTCTTTGTAGATACCGTCGATTTTGTACTCATTGTTCCAGCTTTCTAAATTATGCTGTACTTTTATGCCACCTTTGAGTGTGGTCGTTTCGGTGTTACCGCTAGTGATGATAGCGCCTAGCTCACTGGTAACTTCCCATGTTTTTTGCTCAGATACTGCGTCTTCTGCGAATGCGTTAGTTGCTACAGATAAAGCAACTACAGCTGATAAAAACTTTAATTTCATTAAAAACAACCTTTGTATTAATTTGCGCCTATTTTATTAAAGCATGGCTTGTTAGAGCAAGCTAAATAGCTCATAAACGATTATGTTTATGAGCTATTATGTTACTCAAGCGATCAAAAAACAGCCAAGTATTTTAAAATTAGTCTTGTTTGTGTAAATGAACATCCATTTGTGGAAATGGAATTGTAATGTCGGCTTCATCTAATGCAATTTTAATATTTTCCATTAAAGACCAATATGTAGGCCAATAGTCAGCTGAGTTAACCCAAGGACGAACAATAAAGTTTACGCTTGAGTCACCTAACTCAGATACAGCCACAGTGTAAGCAGGGTCTTTTAGTAGACGCGCTTCTGCATCGAGTACTGATTTTAATACTTCTTTTGCTTGGCGTAAATCAGCGTCGTAACCAACACCAATGACTAAATCAATACGACGAGTAGACTCTCGTGAGAAGTTAGTAATTGCGCCCGACATTATTTGCGAATTTGGCATGATAATAACTTTATTATCTGGGGTACGCATTTCAGTTGAAAATATTTCGATTTTTTTGATTGTTCCGGCTTTTCCGCCTGCTTCTACATAATCACCCGATTTAAACGGACGAAGTAAAATAATAAGAACCCCAGATGCAAAATTAGAGAGCGAGCCCTGTAATGCCAAACCAACAGCTAAACCAGCGGCACCTAAAATAGCAATGAACGATGTGGTTTCGATACCAATTTGCGAAAGTGCCATTAAAATAGTGACAGCAAATACAAGTGTGTACACAATACTTGAAACAAATGATCCAACCGCTTTGTCGACTTTCTTTTTGTCGAACGCTTTTTCAGTTAAACGAGCACAAAGCTTAGCGATACGGCTACCAAGCAAAAAGATAACAAGCGCAACAACAGCTTGAATGCCATAATGCAATACTAGCCCTGAGTTTTCGTTAAGCCAATTAAGTACTGAATCCATATTTACTCCAAATATTATTTATTAAGCAATTTTAAGCGTTATCATACATTAATTTACAACCTATTCTCATAAAATAATGAATTCTCACTACCAATGAAACTTGTGTCCTCTATTTTAGGTGAATTAAAAACCAACACACTATAGCTAATATTTTGAGACCTAAGCAGTCATTTTATTTTATTTTATTTTTTTTACAAAAAAGCTTCACAACATTTATTATTTTATGTATTATGCGCGCCACACCAAACAAGGTGTGTTGTGGCGGTTGTAGCTCAGTTGGTAGAGCCCCGGATTGTGATTCCGGTTGTCGCGGGTTCAAGCCCCGTCAATCGCCCCAATTTTTCTTCTCTAATATCTATCCTGTATTTCCTATATTATATATCTTCATTTTTATACTAATAGTCTACTTTAAAATTCAGTTTTTATACGCTTATAGTCGCTTTATTTCTACTGTTTGTTCAATAAATAATCGTTGAAACGGGCGCTCAACTAAAAATCATGATATACAATTTTTCATATATATTATTTTTGATGCTGTAGATTATTTGGATAGGGCCTGTTGATCTTTTGGGATTAAAGTTTGTTGCGATTTAATCGCAGTGAGAGGCTATAAAAGCAGATGTAATCTAGAGGTAAATATATGTGTAGCGCTATTTTAAAAGCAGCCTTAAAAAAATGCCACCTTGCGGTGGCATTTACACACGGGGTTATTTCTACTTATAGAAATTCTTTTTTTATTAATTTTTATTTAACAAAATATGCTGTTGCAAAGGTAGCATTTAGGGCTTTGTGAGGCAACAGCAAAGAGTAAAGATCATATATCTGCCACATTAGTGTAATAAACCAAGTTGGCTAGGCCTGTTGACCTTTCAGGATTGAAATTTGTTCAATCTAGGGGCGATTTAAGCGCGGCGTGAGGTTTGTAACCTAGTGGGCTAAGTAAAAACCGAGCAACAAAGAGTTAATTGCCCCTAGGTTATTTACTGCAAAAGATAAGCGCAGCCTTAGCCGCGCTTGCAAGTGTGCTAAACCTTAATGCACACGTACTTTTCTTCTAGGTATTCATCAAGCCCTTGGTGCCCTCCTTCGCGCCCTAAACCTGATTGCTTTACACCACCAAATGGTGCAACAGGGTTTGATATAACCCCTTCATTTACACCGATCATGCCAAATTCAAGCCCTTCACTTATTCGGTAAATTTGCTTAATATTCTGGCTGTAAAAATACGCTGCTAAACCAAATGGTACATCGTTAGCAAGCGCAAGCACTTCGCTTTCTTCATCAAAAGGAATAACCGTTAATACTGGGCCAAATACCTCTTCGTGGTAAATATCCATCTCAGTGGTTACATTATTTACTATTAATGGGTTTTGAAAGCTGCCACCTAAATCACTATTATCGCCAATAAGGGTAGCGCCTTTATCGAGTGCGTCTTGCACTAGTTGTTGTACTTTCTCTTTTGCTTTGGGATAAATAAGCGGGCCAATGTCAACATCGTCTTCAAAACCATTTGCTACTTTTAATGCGGCAACTTTAGGTGTAATTTTTGAAAGTACTTTGTCGAGAATGTTACGCTGTATAAAAATACGGTTTGCAGCAACACAGGCCTGTCCGCTATTTCTAAATTTAGCCGCCATTAATCCTTCAACGGCTTCATCTAATTCAGCACTATCAAAAATAATAAAAGGCGCGTTACCGCCAAGTTCCATTGATGTACGTTTAATGGTAGAAGCGCACTGTGATAGTAACTGCTTACCCACTCCCGTAGAGCCGGTAAATGTGAATTTGCGAACAATTTCTGAGTCAGTCAGCATTTTTCCTACTGTTTTAGCATCTTGCGATACAAGCACGTTAAATGCACCTTTTACAAAACCAGCTTGATCGGCTAGATAAGCGAGTGCAATAGCACATAGTGGCGTGTGTTCAGAGGGTTTAAGTATAAAACTACAGCCCGCAGCGTAAGCTGGAGCTATTTTACGAGTAACCATAGCAACAGGAAAGTTCCAAGGCGTTATGCCAGCGACAACACCTACTGGTTGCTTAAAGCTAGTTAACCTATGAGTGTTGTCTGTTGGCGGAATTACATCGCCGTAACTACGTTTAGCCTCTTCGGCAAACCATTTGATAAAACCTGCACCGTAATCAATCTCACCAAGGGATTCTTTGAGTGGTTTTCCTTGCTCTTTAGTCATCAGCTCTGCAAGTGTTTGTTTGTGCTTTATAACTAGCTCATACCAGCGCATCAGGGTTTCACTTCGCTCGGTCGCGTTCGTGGCTTTTAACTTAACAAAAGCCCCCTGTCCTGCACTTATTGCTAAACTTACACCCCGCTCGTCAATATCGCTTACATCAACAATACTTTTTTCGGTCGCGGGATCGTTAACGCTGAAATGCGTGTCCGTTTTATAAAATTCACCGTTAATAAATGAGTCTGAAAAAATAAGATTACTCAAAATAAACCTCCAAAATTACGTCTAAGTTCGTCACGCTAGCAAGCTGTGCGTCTACAAAGCAAATGTATAATTTAAAGTTTACTGTAGACGTTGAGCTTGCTCACGTAAGAAGCGCAGCTTCTATATTTACCTTCAAGCTAAAACACATTACGCCAGCAAACTGTGCGTCTACAAAATAAATGTATAATTTAAAATTTACTGTAGACGTTGAGCTTACTCACGTGAGAAGCGTAGTTTCTATATTTTTGCCCTTGAACTAAAACACACATAGCGCTAGCAAACTACGCGTCTACAAAATAAATATATAATTTAAAATTTGCTGTAGACGTTGAGCTTGCTCACGTGAGAAGCGCAGCTTATATATTACCCTCAAGCCAAAACACATCACGCCAGCAAGCTGTGCGTCTACAACATAACTTGCGAGCTTTGCGCGTCACGCCTGCAAGCTGCGCGTCTACAGAATAACCTACGAGTTTTACTCGTTGCGCTTACAATTCACAAAAAAAAAGCCGCTGTATCAAACAGCGGCTTTTAAAAAATACATCGTTAAAAACTAGTGCTCTTCATTAACGATATTGAGATTGTACTTAGGTATTTCAACTACTAGATCTTCATCTCTTATAATTGCTTGGCAACCAAGGCGTGACTCTGGCTCTAAACCCCATGCTTTATCTAGCATGTCATCTTCTAGCTCATCACTTTCATCAAGTGAATCAAATCCTTCGCGAATCACTAAGTGACACGTAGTACATGCACACGACTTTTCACAGGCATGCGCAATACTAATACCATTTTTAAGTGCAGCGTCGAGTACCGTTTGGCCTGTAGGAGCTTCAATAGCCGCGCCGTCAGGACATAATTCAGGATGTGGAAGAAAAACAATTTGTGGCATTCTAATCTCTCTTAAATGTTGTCTACTGACTGCCCTGTAAGGGCCTTTTTAATTGATGCATCCATTCTGCGCGATGCAAAGTCACTACTCGCATTATCAACTTTTTCGATAGCGGCTTTAATTTCGTTTGGTTCTTGTGCATTTTCGCGCACTTTTACTAGTTCTGCAATTTCAGCGCGTAAGTTTGCTAGTTGCGTATCGTCTAGTAATGATCCATCGCTTGCAAGTGATGCATTAAGCGCTTCAATAACACGCAGTGCTTCTACTTGTTGCTCTTTAAGCATACGTGCTTGCATATCGCCTTTAGCGTTGCTCATTGACTCTTTTAGCATGTTAGCTACTTGGTCATCAGATAAACCAAACGACGGTTTAACCTGAATCTCAGCTTGCACGCCTGTTGATTTTTCCATTGCTGAAACACTTAATAGACCATCGGCATCAACTTTGAAGGTAACACGAATATGCGCAGCTCCAGCCGCCATTGGTGGAATACCTTTTAAGCTAAACTTAGCAAGTGATCGACAATCATCAACAAGCTCACGCTCGCCTTGCAACACATGCAATGACATGGCTGTTTGGCCGTCTTTAAACGTTGTAAATTCTTGTGCGCGAGCTACCGGAATCGTGGTATTACGTGGAATAATTTTTTCAACCAAACCACCCATCGTTTCAAGGCCTAACGACAATGGTAAAACATCAAGCAATAACATGTCAGAATCTGGCTTGTTGCCAATTAATACGTCAGCTTGAAGTGCAGCGCCTAAGGCGACAACGCGATCAGGGTCGATAGAGGTTAGCGGCTCTTTATCAAAAAAGCTTTGAACTTGGCTACGCACTAGTGGCATACGGGTTGAACCGCCGACCATAATAACTTGCAGTACGTCTTCGTTTTCTATGCCAGCGTCTTTTACAGCACGTCGACACGAACGCAGCGTTTTTTTAACCAATGGCATAGCCAGCTCATCAAAGGTTTCGCGCGTTACTTCAACAGTGTATTTTTGATCGTCAAACTCAAGACCTACATTCACTTTTGCATATTGGCTAAGTGCTTCTTTACACGCTTTTGCTTTATTGATGAATAAACGTAAAACTGAAGATGATAACGCTGACACACCAGTTTGCTGTTTAAAGTAATCAACAAGGAGCGAGTCAAAGTCATCGCCACCGAGGCTAGAGTCGCCGCCCGTTGCCATTACTTCAAATACACCTTGATGTAGTCTAAGTACTGATATATCAAACGTACCACCGCCTAAGTCGTAAACAGCAATAATACCTTCTTGGTCAGAATCTAAGCCATAAGCAACGGCTGCTGCTGTTGGCTCATTTAATAAACGTAGTACGTTAATGCCTGCAAGCTCTGCTGCATCTTTAGTACTTTGGCGCTGCGCGTCATCAAAGTACGCTGGTACAGTAATCACAGCACCTAAAATCTCTTGATTGCCAAAGCTTTGTTCGGCACGTGCTTTTAATGCAGCTAAAATGTGGCTTGATGCTTTAATTGGACTGATTTTACCTGCCGCAGTTTCTATTGCTAGCGCACCATTGTGTTCACAGAACTGATACGGTAATTGGCCATAACTTTGCTCTATTTCAGTCTGAGTTTTACCTAAAAAACGCTTAACCGAAATAAGTGTATTCGCAGGGTCTTGCGTTGCAGCTTGTGCAGCCTCTGCGCCAACAGTAATACCACCTGCTTGATAACGCACAACCGACGGTAACATAGCCGCGCCAAGATCATCAGTTAACGTGCGGGCTTCGCCACTTTGCACTGTTGCTACCAATGAATTGGTTGTACCAAGGTCAATACCAATCGCTAGTTTATGTTCGTGTGGTGCCGCGCTCTGCCCCGGCTCAGCAATTTGCAATAATGCCATAATGCTCTTTAAACTCGTGTTGCTCGCTTTACAGCAAGTAATTAATCGTCAAATAAACTATCTTCAATACGTTCAAGTTCGTCGCGTAACTTATAAACAAACTTCAGTCTGCGAATATTATCTGCTGCAAGTTGATATTGCTGCTCATCGTTACTTGCTAGTTGTTCAGCAAGTTGTGCACTGTATTGATTGTTTAGTTGCTTAATTTGTTTTTCAAAATTTGCAATCGCAGTATCAGGATCGCTTGCTGATGTTAGCTCTTCAAGTTCTTCGCGAAGTTCCATTTGCTGCATTAAAAACATTGGATCTTGTAAGGTTTGCTGCTCTGCACGAATATCAACGCCTAGCTCGCTCAGCATGTACTCGGCACGCTTTACTGGGTGCTTTAATATTTGCAACGCATCGTTAATTTCGGCGGCGCTTTGCACGGCCATTAATTTATCGCGGCTGCTCGCATTCGCGTGGCGATCAGGATGTACAGTACGCTGTAATTCCAAGTAGTGCTTGTTAACTGTTGCTAAATCAATATTGTAATCAACGGGGACTGCAAATAATTCAAAGTAACGCATAACTTCAACCAATAATATTCAGAAATTAATTTCAAAAATAACAAAGCCCTACATTAACTGGCAGGGCTTATTTATACTACAAAGATATTTAAAGCTTAAACGGTAAAGCTTTCGCCACAACCACACTCATCTGCTTGGTTAGGATTTCTAAATTTAAACCCTTCATTTAAGCCTTCTTTAGTGTAGTCGAGCTCTGTGCCATCGATGTAAACTAAGCTTTTAGCGTCAACAATTAATGTGACACCTTTAGCCGCAAAAGTTTCATCGTCTTCGTTTAAATCGTCAACAAACTCAAGTACATAAGCAAGACCTGAACAGCCCGTCGTTTTAATGCCAACGCGCAGGCCTAAACCTTTACCGCGGTTTGCTAAAAATGATTGTACGCGGTTTGCTGCCGCATCTGTCAATGTCACTGCCATGAGTTTCTCTTCTTACTTCGCTTGTTTACTTTTGTAGTCTGCAATTGCTGCTTGAATTGCGTCTTCGGCTAAAATTGAACAGTGAATTTTCACTGGTGGTAATTCAAGCTCTGCACTGATATCAGTGTTTTTAATTGTCGCTGCTTCGTCTAATGTTTTACCCTTAACCCACTCTGTTACAAGTGAAGATGAAGCAATTGCACTACCACAACCATAGGTCTTGAATTTTGCATCTTCAATAACGCCTTCGGCTGATACTTTGATTTGCAATTTCATTACGTCACCACATGCTGGTGCGCCTACCATACCCGTTGCCACTGACGGATCGTTCTTATCTAGAGTACCTACGTTACGTGGGTTTTCTACGTGGTCGATTACTTTATCACTATAAGCCATTATTCTATCCTCATTACCTGCTAGGGTATGTGCTCACACTATTAGTGGTGGGCCCATTCAACTGAATCTAAATCAATACCTTCTTGATGCATCTCCCAAAGTGGAGACATTTCACGTAGGCGACCGATAGAGTTTTTCATTAATTCAACGGTGTAATCAATCTCTTCTTCGGTAGTAAAGCGACCAATACTAAAACGAATTGAGCTATGTGCTAATTCGTCGTTACGGCCAAGTGCACGCAGTACATAAGAAGGCTCTAAGCTTGCAGATGTACAGGCTGAACCTGACGATACTGCAATGTCTTTTACTGCCATAAGTAACGACTCACCTTCAACAAAGTTAAAGCTGATGTTTATAATACCTGGTACTGATTGGTCTTGTGTGCCGTTAAAGTATACTTCGTCCATATCAGACATAATGCCGTCAATTAGACGTTTACGTAATGCACTGATGTGTGCGTAATCTTTTTCAAAATCTTCTTTGGCGATTCTAAATGCAGTCCCCATACCCACTAATTGGTGAGTAGCAAGCGTACCAGAGCGCATACCGCGTTCATGTCCGCCACCGTGCATTTGCGCTTCAAGGCGAGCACGTGGTTTACGACGAACGTAAAGTGCACCAACACCTTTAGGACCGTACGCTTTGTGTGCAGAGAACGACATAAAATCAACTTTAAGCTGTTGTATGTCGATAAGTACTTTACCCGCACTTTGTGCTGCATCTACGTGGAACATGATTTTACGTTCACGGCACATTTCGCCAATAGTTGCGATATCTTGAATTACACCTAGCTCGTTATTAACGTGCATGATACTTACTAGTACGGTGTCATCACGCATTGTATCGGCTAGTTTTTGCAGATCAAGTAGGCCATTTTCTTCAACGTCCATATACGTTACTTCAAAACCTTGGCGCTCAAGCTCACGGCATGTGTCGATAACCGCTTTGTGCTCAGTTTTAGCGGTAATAACGTGCTTACCTTTCTTTTTGTAAAACTGTGCGGCACCTTTAATAGCAAGGTTATTTGATTCAGTTGCACCCGAAGTGAAAACTATTTCACGTGGGTCTGCATTAATTAAATCCGCAATATCATTACGCGCTTGGTCAACGGCTTCTTCTGCTTGCCAACCAAAACGGTGTGAACGTGACGCAGGGTTACCAAATTTACCGTCCATTGTCAGGCATTGCATCATTTCTTTAGCAACACGTTCGTCAACAGGCGTGGTCGCTGCGTAATCTAAATAAATCGGTAACTTCATTTCTCTCTCCGCTGCAGGTCAACCTTAAAGTTGACAGCTTACTTGAATGTTTTCCAACTGCTTGATTGCATTATTAATACTGTTATCTTGGCGCGATGCTATTTCTTTCACATCTGACTTTTCCACCAATTCAGCAAGGGTAATATTGTTTAAAAATTCTTCTATACGTGCGCTTAAATCTGACCACAAATTATGTGTTAAACAACGCATGCCACTCTGACAGCCGGTATCGGCACCTTGGCAACGTGTTGCATCGACCGATTCGTCTACGGCGCTAATAATATCGCCAACAGAAATAACGTTCGTTTCTCGCCCTAGTAAATAACCACCACCAGGCCCACGAACAGAACTTACTAAGCCATTTTTACGTAAACGGGCAAATAATTGTTCAAGGTATGACAAAGAAATTTCTTGTCGCTGTGAAATATCAGCAAGGGCTACAGGACCTACACCTGTGTGCAGTGCAACATCCAGCATCGCTGTAACGGCATATCTGCCTTTTGATGTTAACTTCATAACGCCCCCTGCACAAAGAGTGCAAATTTTAATTACCAGAGTAAATTAGTCAAGTATTATCACTTGATAAAAATTTGATTTAAACACTCTTACTTTTAAATTGTAGAGTTAACAAATTTTCAATACTTGACCTATTTAGTCAAGTATTACGGCCATTGTAATTACCTGAGTAATTTAGTCAAGTATTAGCGCGTTAATTAGTCCCAGTCTTTTATAACTAATCGCTATACCTAAGTTACTTAGGGATAGACTTATTAATTGAGGTGAGAATACCGCGTAAAATGTTCATTTCGGCATCTTCTGGACGAGCACGGTTAAATAAGCGACGTAGCTTTGTCATTACAATACCTGGGTGCTGTTTTATTATGAAGCCAGTTTTAAACAGTGTATCTTCAAGGTGATCGTAAAATAGCTCTGTTTGTTTTGAACTCGGGTAAACTGTGTCATCCTCTTCAACCTTTTTAGGCTGTTGATTTAAAAACGCCATGCGTGTTTCGTAGCACAACGTTTGCACTGCCATCGCTAAGTTAAGCGAGCTATATTCAGGATTCGCAGGGATGCATACATGGTAATTACAAAGCTGTAATTCATCGTTGCTTAAACCACTGTTTTCACGACCAAACACAAGTGCTACAGGGCCATCTACAGCTTCTGCAACCAGTTTTTCACCACATTCACGTGGTTCAACCATAGGCCAAGAAAGCGTACGTGAGCGCGCACTGGTGCCAATTGTTAATGCACAATCGGCAATCGCTTCTTCAACAGTCCCAACAATAACTGCATTGCCTAAAACATCACTGGCACCTGCAGACAAAGCACTCGCGTGGCTGTCTATTTCACATGCGGGGTCAACTAAATAAAGTTTTGATAAACCCATGGTTTTCATGGCGCGAGCTGCTGAGCCAATATTGCCTGAGTGTGATGTGTTAACTAAAACAACGCGAATATCATCTAAGATCATTGCTATGCCACTTACCTATGCCAAAAAATTGCGCGAATTCTAACATGAAAATGCCACAAGATCCTAGATTCAAAAAGCTAGATCCTAAGATCCAGCCCAATATAACGCTTCTTACATGAGCCGGCTTATTGTATAAAAACACCAATCTATGCTTAGTGTTTAAACCATTGCCGCTTTTACATACACATCAAAGCGATTTTTTTTAGTTTTAATTTGCATACTTGGGGTTTGATCATTTAAAAATGGGGCGTAATCGGGGCGCTTTACGACTACGCGTTTACTGGCGAGTGGGTAGGCGAATTCGAGTAAATCGTCGGCGTCGGTATCTGCACCAACAAGCTCTTGGAATACACGCATTTCTTTTTTAACAAGAGCTGATTTTTCACGATGCGGGAACATAGGATCTAAATAAACTACATCAGGGATGCTTTCACATTGCGATAGTAACGTATGGCTCGAACCAAATATGAGGCTCATACTTTGCTTCATCCATGAGCCAATTTCTATGTCGTTATAAGCGCGCTGTAAACCATCATACAATAACGCGGCCACTACGGGATGACGTTCATGCAATATAACGTTGCACCCTAGTGACGCAAGTACAAAACCATCACGACCTAAGCCTGCTGTTGCATCAAGCACAACGGGCGTTGCCCCTTTGTTTAAGCCAACCGCTTTTGCAATTGCTTGGCCTTTCCCCCCACCAAACTTACGTCTATGTGCCGCTGCACCGGTTACAAAATCAACATTGATTGCGCCTAATTTGGGTTCATCTGTTTTATATAAACTCAAGCCACTATCGTCATAATGTAGGCTAAAACCATTGCTTTGTTCTGCCCACTGAGCCAAACCAAAACGTGTTTCTAACTCATTTAAATAAGGGCGACACTCTTTAAAAGCACACTGAATAACCACTATACACTCCGACGATAAAATACCTACTCAGTATATCAATCAGTGCAAGTTAAAGCACTAAAATAGCTCTATATCATTATTTTCAGTGGTATTTTGTAAGACAAGTTCACCAGCGTTACTACGCAAGCTAGCGAGTAACTCATTGCGAGTTTCATTAATTTGCTTAAGCTGACATTTAATAAATGCTAAATCGCTATTAGCAGAAGTAAATAGCTGCATAGTTTGATCTAGCTTGATAAAGTAGGGTGTTAAGTCACAAAGCTTATCACTTTCTTTTTGCAGTTTAATTGCACAATCAAGCTCATGTAATTGTTCTATAAACTGTTTAGTAATACTGTTTTGTGCCTGATTCTGAGAAACTAATTGTTTTACTATATCTTCAAGCGCAATGCCTATTTGCGCGGCCTGTTCGTAGCTATTTTCATTATTTTGTATGGTGATCGCTTTTTCATTGGTGATCTCCAAAATATGCGGAAACAAATCTTTGTAACGTCCAAATTTAGCACTATCGTCAACGGGCATATTTTTTATCAGTAATGATACTTTAGGGTAGTTAATAATGGTGCTGGCACCAACATCAACAAACCGCTGCGCATACCTATGTTGTTCTAGCAATTCTTGCTCTAATGGGCACACCGCACTTTGTAAGCTATAGAATATGCCTTGGCTTTTGTACCAAAACACAACCACGACATCTAAATTGAAAGGAGTAAAAAATGCTAAAAAATATTCGCTTAATAATTGAAAATTATTAGCATGGTAACTTTGCCCAACAAAACGCATTATTCGCCCCATATCTCCGGATTCAGTCATGGCTATTTGGGCCGTTTTTTCTGCATGCTCTACATCATTTTTTAACTTTATGCCTTGTTGACGATATTCATAAAGCACCTTTATGCGCGCCATCAATTCTTGAGCATTAAAAGGCTTAGCTATATAGTCAGATGCACCAGCACTGTAACCTTTTACACGATCAGCCAACTCGATATTGGATGATAGAAACATAACGGGGATGTCTTTGGTCTGCTCATTTTTTTTAATGACTTGGCAAACGTCAAAACCTGATTTACCCGGCATTTCTATATCGAGTAAGATAATATCTGGCTTGTATTTTTTTGTGAGTCTTAAGCCTTCATCACCATCTTTGGCATGAATAATTTTACAAAAACCTGCTAAAGACTCCTCAATTATATGGTGAACCAACTTATCGTCATCAATTGCCAATATTAGCTTTGCCATGCCCTAGTCCATTTTATTAGGTATGTTAAGAGCATAGCTTGGTAGACTGAATTTACTAAAAAATTTAGGGAATAAGTTAAGGCGTGTTGATCTTTGTGGATTGAAATTTGTTCAATCTAGGGGCGATTGAATCGCGGCGCGAGGTTTGTAACCTAGTGGGCTCGGTAACTGCTCCTGCGTTACTCTAATGGCTTACATCCCTGTAAGAATAAGTAAAAATCGAGCAACAAAGAGTTAATCGTCCCTAGAAAGAACCCAAAGGGCAGCGCATGTTTGGCATTTATGCTGCGTTATCGCCTATTTATGGGGAATAACCACACACCATAGGCGCTGCCTTACCTAAAAACCAAACAGCCTGCTGCAAATTTACCCACCAAAGTTCAACATGCCCTAAAATTTAGATAATAAAAAAGCGCCATCAAGGCGCTTTAGTTTAGTTTGTGCTAAAAAATTTATTTTTAAGCCGCAATACCACTATGACGCAGTAAAGCATCTACATTTGGCTCGCGGCCACGGAATTTTTTAAATAGCTCCATCGGCTCCTCACTGCCGCCTTTTTCTAAAATATTTTGCATGAAGGCTTGCCCTGTTTCTGGGTTAAAAATACCTTCTTCTTCAAACTTAGAAAATGCATCAGCAGAAAGAACTTCAGCCCACTTATATGAATAGTAACCAGCACTATAACCACCAGCAAAGATATGACTAAAACCATGTTGAAAACGATTAAATTCAGGCGGATTAACCACCGACGTGCGGCTACGTACATCGTTTAATACCGTTTGAATTTGGCATTCTTCACCGGCTTTATAATCATTATGGATTTTAAAGTCGAATAACGAGAACTCAATTTGACGTAGCATTTGCATGCCTGAGTTATAGTTTTTAGCCGCTAGTAACTTATCAAGTAGCTCTTTAGGTAACGGCTCGCCCGTTTCATAATGACCTGAAATAAAGCTCAGTGCTTCTTCTTCATAACACCAGTTTTCTAAGAACTGACTAGGAAGCTCTACTGCATCCCAAGCAACCCCATTAATACCCGCTACTGGTGCTGCATCAACTTGAGTTAACATGTGATGAATACCATGGCCAAACTCGTGGAACAAGGTTGTCACTTCGTCATGAGTAAACAGTGCAGGCTTATCGCCTACCGCTTTATTAAAGTTACATACTAAATAAGCAACCGGTGTTTGTAACTCGCCGTTAGCACGTACTTTTCGACCCATACAGTCGTCCATCCACGCACCGCCGCGTTTCCGGTCGCGCGCATATAAATCGAGATAAAAACGTCCGCGTAGGGTATTGCTGCTGTCTACAATTTCAAAAAAGCGTACATCTTTGTGGTAGCTGTCAAAGTCAGTAACTTCTTTTACGCTAATACCAAATAAGCGGTTAACGGTTTCGAATAAGCCACTTAATACTTTATTTGCTGGGAAGTAAGGACGTAGTACTTCGTCTGAAATTGCGTATTTTTCTTGCTTAAGTTTTTCGCTGTAGTAACCAAAATCCCATGCCTGCAATTCAGAAATACCATGCTTTTGCTCAGCGTAAGCTTTTAGCTCTGCCACTTCTTGCTCTGCTTGTGGTTTTGATTTAGCCGCTAGGTCTTCTAAAAACGAGAATACTTGCGCCGGTGTTTCGGCCATTTTAGTTGCCAGTGATTTTTCAGCGTAGCTGTTGAATCCTAGTAACTGTGCAAGTTCATGGCGAAGCGCAAGCTCCTCACTCATAATATCAGAATTATCAAATTCACCGGCGTTAGGGCCTTGATCGGATGCGCGGGTAGAAAACGCAGTGTAGGTTTCTCTGCGAAGCTCGCGGTTATCTGCATAAGTCATAATTGGCAAGTACGACGGAAAATCAAGGGTAAATACCCAACCGTCTAATTCTTTACTTTTTGCAGTGTCGGCTGCAAGTGCTAAGGCTGATTCTGGTAAACCGGCTAAATCGGCTTCGTCAGTAATGTGTTTGTGCCACGCTAAGGTCGCATCCATTACGTTATTACCAAACTTAGAAGCAAGCTCTGATAAACGCGCGCTTATTTCACCGTAGCGTTTTTGCTGCTTCGGCGCTAATGCAATACCCGATAATTTAAAATCACGCAGCGCATTAGTTATTGTTTTTTGCTGTGCTGTAGTCAGCGTTTTAAATTCGTCGCTGCTATAAAGCGTATTATACGCGTTGTATAAACCTTGATGCTGACCTACAAATGTTGAATATTCAGATATTAACGGTAAGCACTGCTCGTAAGCTTCGCGTAATTCGTCGTTATTCATTACTGAATTTAAATGCGATACAGGGGAGAACATGCGCGATAATTTATCGTCAGCTTCTTCAAGGGGTAATACTAAGTCATCCCACGTGTACGACCCTTTTGCAAGTACGTCATCAATGGCTTTACGACAAAGCTCAATACCGTCTTTAAGTGCTGGTACTACGTACTCAGGCTTTATTTTTGAAAATGGTGGTAAGCCTTCAAGGCCAATTAATGGGTTGCTCATAAATACTCTCTTTGCGTTAATGCATTACGTTTAAATTGGGTCTAAAAATAAAAAAACAACTCTTATCTAATCAGTAAATGGCGCTTACTTTGCCTAATGAAATCTAAAGCGGCCTCTGTTACGTATTCTTGATATTCTGATTTTGTGACTGTTAAACCGCTCTCTATTATTGTTTTGTTCAAGCAAAGTGATAAATTCGAATGTTTTTTTACTAAACATAGGTCACCTAAACACTCTTTATTTTTAAAACTTAATGTTATGCTAATGCGCATAAAACTCAACGCCTAAGGACATAAAATGACACAACACTTTGATTATATTGCAATCGGTGGTGGCAGTGGTGGTATTGCCTCTGCAAATAGAGCAGCGATGCGTGGCGCTAAAGTAGCACTTATAGAAGCAAAGCACATGGGCGGCACGTGTGTAAACGTAGGCTGCGTACCTAAAAAAGTAATGTGGCATGGTGCTCAGGTTGCTGAAGCAATTAATTTATATGCCCCAGATTACGGCTTTAATGTTGAAGTTAAAGGTTTTGACTGGAGCAAGTTAGTAGAAAGCCGCGAAGCCTACATAGGCCGAATTCATAAAGGTTATGACAGTGGCCTTGCCAGCAATGGCGTTACTGTAATTAAAGGCTTTGCTAAATTTGTAGATAATAAAACAGTTGAAGTAAATGGCGAGCATTACACAGCCGACCATATATTAATTGCAGTTGGTGGGCGCCCAAGTATTCCAAATATTGAAGGTGCTGAGCACGGCATTGATTCAAATGGCTTTTTTGAACTAAAAGAACAGCCTAAGCGCGTTGCCGTTATTGGCGCAGGCTACATAGCCGTTGAGCTTGCTGGTGTATTACACGGTCTAGGTACTGAGACGCATTTATTTGTACGTAAACACGCTCCACTTCGCAGCTTTGATTCGTACATTGTAGATACACTTGTTGAAGTAATGGCTGCCGAAGGCCCTACTTTGCACACTCATTCTGTACCAAATAAATTGATAAAAGAAGATGATGGCTCTGTAACACTGCATTTAGATAACGGTAAAACTCATAACGTTGACCAAGTTATTTGGGCAATTGGTCGCGAGCCAACAACCAATGCTATTAACGTTGCAGCCGCAGGCGTAGAAGTAAACAGCAGTGGTTTTGTAAAAGTTGATGAGTATCAAAATACGACAGCTGAAAATGTATACGCGGTTGGCGATATCATCGAAAACGGTATTGAACTTACACCAGTAGCAGTAAAAGCAGGCCGTACCTTATCTGAGCGGTTATTTAATAAAGAACTATCTGATGATTTAAAAATGGATTACAGCTTAGTTCCTACGGTTGTATTTAGTCACCCACCAATTGGTACTATTGGTTTAACTGAGCAAGAAGCTATTTCCCAGTATGGCGAAGAAAACGTTAAAATTTACCAATCTGGTTTTACAGCTATGTACACAGCCGTAACCAAACATCGTCAACCTTGTAAGATGAAACTTGTATGTGCCGGCCCAGACGAAAAAGTAGTTGGCTTACACGGTATTGGTTTTGCGGTTGATGAAATGATTCAAGGTTTTGCAGTTGCCATGAAAATGGGCGCAACTAAAGCTGATTTTGATGCCGTTGTTGCTATTCACCCAACAGGCTCAGAAGAGTTTGTTACCATGAAATAAGCTTTTTACAAATTTGAAAACATAAGCCCCTTCGTATTAATTTGCTAAGGGGTTTTTATTTGCATTAAGTTTACCAATTGGCTTAATAAATCAATATACTTAGTGTGTCTTAATCAACTCGTATCGAACTGGAAATTATGCTCACAGATATATTATCTCACCCATTTCTTATTTCATTAGTGATGCTCACAATTGCATTTATTCTCAAAGTACTTGTTGATAAATTAGCGAAAAATCGTGCAGAAAAAAAAGAAAAAGATATTCGCTACATTGCACACAATATTAAGCACTTTATTAATTTTGTAATGGTGTTATCACTACTGTTTGTTTGGTCAACTGAAATACAAAACTTTGCTCTCTCAATTGCCGCTTTTGCTGTTGCAATTGTACTTGCTACACGTGAATTTATTCAGTGTGTCATTGGCTTTTTTTACTTAGTGACAACGCGGCCATTTAGAGTCGGCGATTGGATTCAGGTCGGTGAGTATTATGGTGAAGTCGCCGAAACTGATTGGATAAAAACCACTATGCATGAAATTGATATGCATACTTATCAGTTTTCAAGAAAAACCATATACATACCTAACAATAAACTGATCACCAGCCCAATTAAAAACTTAAATTTTGTAAAACGCTTTGCCACTCATCATTTTACTATTGTACGTAAAGAGAGTTTTAACCCATACCCAATTTACGACACGTTAACTGCTAAAGCTAAACTTTACTGTAAAGAATTTGAAGAAGTAGCCAGTCGATACAATTCAATTATTGAAAGAAAGCTGGATGCTAAAATTTCGGGCCCTGAGCCTGAAATTCACTTTGGTACAACGGATTTAGGTGAGTTTAGAGCCAGTTTTACGTTGTTTTGCCCAACCGATAAAGCACTTGAAATTGAACATAAACTCACTGAGTGTTTTATGGCACTGTGGTATGCACAAGCGCTGAAAAGTAGCACTGATGCGGGCGAGGTATAAATCTTACTTAACCTGAACTATAGTTAAGAGATTTACTAACATATTGAATCATGGTGATATTTAGATTTATTTCCAGAGTTCAGGTTACTTATACCAATCGACATAAGCATTTAAACAAATTAACGAGTTAAATACTCCATAACATCGTTAAATAGACCCATATTTAAGCCGATTGATATGACAATAACCATTAAAAATAAGCGCGAGTTGATTTCGCGCTTATTTAACTTTTAGGTAGTACTGCAAACCACTCTTTGGTTTTTTAGCCTAAGCCTCGCTTATCTATAACTCGTATTCAACACGAAACGAAGGCAACTTATTTAATAATGGAATAAGCGAACGCTCTCGTCTTAAAGAGCTGCGCTCATCATCAAGTACCCTTCGCTCATTAGTGAGCTCTCTGCGCTGATTACTGGAGACATTTGCAGCACTTAACTCATTGCTGATCACTTCAAGTCGTCTGTTTATTGTGTCGAGTCGGTTATTTATTTCGGTTTTTCTTGCTTCGATTTGGTAACGATCATTACCTTCTTCCCAGGCCTTTCGAAACTGTTTGCTGTTACACACACCATTAAATGACTCGCCACGAATGCCTACTGTAAAGCCGTTTTCAGGTTTGCAATAGTGCTGCAGGCCATTGTTATAACCTTCTTTATACAAAGCAACGTCAGGTGAAATACCAAACTCTCGACAAGCTTTTACTGTATCAATACCTTGGTTATAAGCCTTGCCTGATTCGCCATGATCATAACCTAGCTGCTGCCAATTTGCGTATGCACACTCTTCTTGCGATAAGCTAGTACAGCCACTGAGAGTAATAAGGGCTAGGCTAAAAACAAGTTTTTTAATCATATCAACAACATCTGTTTTCATTTGAATATACAAGCATATTATCCCCTCTTTAGGGCCATATCAATAGGCCCTAAAGCTGCGTATGTTTAGTCTATCATTCAGTGCTGTTGCATCAGTCGTTAAATTTTCTTGCTGGATTAGTCGGCACTTGTGTTTGTTGCATGATCCATTTTGCTATATTGTCTTTACGCATAAACTTAATACCTTGATGCTGCTTGGCGTACAGAATAAAGTCATCAAGTGCTTTAACTCTCGCAGGCGTCCCTGCAACACGGTCATGCGCACTTATCGACATAATTCGCCGTCTTGTTTTACCTTCGCTATAAAGTACATCAAACTCATCTTTTAGTTCTTGTAAATAGGCTTTACCTGTCATCGCAGTGCTGCCCGAGTAACGAACAATATCGTTATTTCTAAAGGTATAAGGCACTACAACAAAAGGCTTACCATTTACAGGTGTATACGATGGTTCATCACGTGATAAGTCGTCAATGTGATAAATAAAGCCTAAGTTTTGTAAAATGGATAATGTGTTTTTTGAGTGTCGCATCCAAAAAGCATTAAAACCAACAGGGCGAGTGCCCGTTATTTCCTCAATTATATTAGCGCTTTTAATATATGAAGCACGCTCTTGCTCTGCTGTCATTGAGTATTGCGGGGTCCACGTTTGACCATGACCCGATGCTTCATGCCCTCTTGTAACCACTTCTTTGGCTAACATAGGATTTAACTCAACAGCCCTGCCCACCATGTGCGACGTCACTTTGATATTATGCTTATCCCATAAGTCGAGCAACCGTGGAATACCCTCGTTCATACCATATTGATACCATGTAGGAGAGATAGTGTCGTTGTAGCCCACTTCTATTTGAGGAAATGGCCCAGCATCAGAAGCATCCTGTGCGGTGGCTTCAAATTGCATTGAAATAGAGATCACTAGCTGTGCATTATCTGGCCAAAACCCTGATTTTTCAGAGAGCTGTTCAGCGCTAGTTGGTAAACTACCAAGTAATGCGATTAAACACGTAAACAGAGATAATATTTTCATCTGTATATCCTAAGTTAATTAACGCGGACCTGCCGTCACCGTGATACTGGCTGTATCTAGGGCATGCTGGTGTATAAAAAAACCTGTTAATGCACTCGTTGCGCCCTTTGGTACATCAAGCTTTTCAACATCCAATGCATATACTTTATAAGTGTAATTGTGCTTTCTTCCCTCTGGTGGACAAGGGCCAAAGTAGCCAGCTTTGCCCATATCAGTATTGCCCTCAACAGCACCAAGAGGTAGTGACTTGGATGCAATTGAGCTCGTATTTGCTGGAATGTCGTACACCACCCAATGCCAAAACCCGCTGCCTGTCGGTGCATCATTGTCATAAACTGTCACAGCAAAACTTTTGCTCTGTTTAGGCGCATTTTGCCAATCAAGTTGCGGCCTAATATTGCTTCCTTGACAGCCAAAGTGGTTCCAATATTGTGTCTTCGTTATTGCCTGACCTTGCTGTAAATCAGGGCTTGATAAATTAAATTCAGCAGCAAAACTTATACTACTAAACAAGCCGGTCAGTATTAAAGCGGCAGCTGTTTTTGTTATATTAAACATAGGTATTCCTTGTTTTTATCTTTAAAAATCTGATTTATTGCTGATAAGGAAGGTAATCGGTATAACCTACCGCTGTGCCACCAAAAAGCGTTGCATGGTCAGTAATACTGCTTAATGGTAGTTGGTGTTCAATGCGATACGGTAAATCAGGGTTGGCAATAAAACGTCTGCCAAATGCAATAAAGTCGGCAAGGCCTTTATCGATAAGCTCAGCCCCTGTTTGTTCGGTGTAATTACCAGCAACCATAATAGCGCCACTAAAGCCGCGACGTAGCGCCTCTCTAAATTCACGTGTCACTGTTGGCGCATCGTCCCAATCTGCTTCTGCTAGGTGAATATATGCAATACCAATGTCATCAAACTTATTTGCAGCGAGTAAAATTGTTTCAATGGCTTCATTGTCATCCATACCACGCTGGGTTATAAAAGGTGCGAGTCTGATACCCACTTTGTGCGCGCCAATAGCTCCACTAATTGCAGCGATAATTTCACACGCAAAGCGTATTCTGTTTTCTTGACTGCCACCATATTCATCAAGGCGCTTGTTCGATGAGCGTCGTAAAAACTGGTCAATTAAGTAACCGTTACCACCATGTACTTCAACACCATCAAAGCCTGCTTTTATTGCATTAATAGCCGCTTGTTTATAGTCGTTCACAATCGCTTTAATTTCTAAAGCACTAAGCGCTCGTGGGGTTGGGCAATCAAGCATGCGCCCTTGTCCATCATCACCCACAACCCAAACTTGTGCATCTGGAGCCAGTGCTGATGGCGCAACAGGTAAGCCATCACTATGAAATGAAGGATGTGACATACGCCCTACATGCCACAGCTGTAAAAATATTTTCCCGCCTTCGTTGTGCACCGCCTGTGTTACAAGTTTCCAACCTTCAATTTGCTCCTGCGAGTAAATACCAGGTGTGAACGAATAACCTTTACCTTGCGGGCTAATTTGCGTTGCCTCTGAAATAATCAGCCCAGCACTTGCGCGTTGAGCATAGTACGTTGCCATTAACTCAGTTGGAATATCACCTGGTTGCGCTGTGCGTGAGCGGGTCATAGGCGCCATAACAATTCGATTGTTAAGGGGTGTATCGCCAATTTTTTTAGCGTTGAATAACGATTTTATAGACATAATTTGCTCTCTTATTTAATAATTTACACTAGGGCCTGTTGACCTTTAGCGATTGATTTTGCAGCTGCATGTTTAGTATTTAGGCAAGGCAGAGCCTATGGTGTGTGGTTACTCCCCATAAATAGGCGATAACGCAATATAAATGCCAAACATGCGCTGCCCTTTGAGCTCGATCTAGGGACGATTAACTCTTTGTTGCCTACACGCATGTCGGTAAGGGGCGTGAGCAGGACGCGGAAGCTTTGCTCGGTTTTGACTTAGCCCGCTAGGTTACAAACCTCGCGCCGCGATTAAACCGCCCCTAGATTGAACAAATTTCAATCCACAAAGGTCAACACGCCCTAGGGTTAAAACTAAATTTCATTACTATTAAATAGCATTTCGATTTTTAGCCCTTCAGGCCCATCTATAAAAATCTGATGCTCTAGCAGCTCAGGCACTGAGCGCTCAAAGTAAATGACTCCTGTTTGATCTAAACGATTCTTGAATGCTTGGTAACGTAAGCTACGAATTGCAATATGATCTACAACACCTCGGCCTTGCATTTTGCTATTAACCGCTGATAAATAACGCTGCTGTGCTTTATTTCCAGCAGCGTTGACTAAGTGGATTAACGCAATATTATCGGTGCCATATAGCCAACTACCTTCAAATGAAAACGGTGGCCGGTACCCTTGCGTTAATCCAATTGAGTTGATAAAAAATTGGCGCATTACTGGATAATCAGCACTCGCAATTAACACATGATCTAATCGCATTCGTTTTCTCTTGTCGTTTTTAATACAGCCAGTTTAATTGTTTATGATAATTTGATAATTGAGTTAATATTAAAAAGACTATTCATAAAAACTGAATATAGAAGTGAGGATTAATGGCTAAAATTGATGATATGCAGCTTTTTGTTCATGTAGTGAGATCCTCAGGACTTGCGGCAGCGGGACGGAAAATAGGTTTATCGCCAGCGAGCATGACGGCGCGAATTAATCAGCTCGAAAATCACTATCAAACACGTTTATTGATCCGTAATACCCGCAGCATTAAGTTAACGGATGCAGGTGAGCGATTTTATCAAGGCTGTTTAAGAGTGATTGCTGAAGTTGATGCCGCCGAGCAGAGCATCGCTATCAATGACTGTGAGCTTTCTGGCAGCCTAAAAATCACTGCACCTTCAGATTTTGGTAAGCAGTTTGTTGCCCCTGCGCTATCAAAATTTGTCGCCCTTAATCCGCAAGTAAAACCGCATCTTCATTTAACAGATGGCTTAATCAGCTTAATTGAAGAAGGCATTGATGTCGCTATTCGCTTTGGTAACTTACCAGACAGTAATTTAATCAGCCGTATGATCAAACCCAATAAACGGGTGCTATGTGCCTCAGCTGATTACATAGAAAAACATGGGAAACCTTTATCACCGGGTGATTTAGTTGATCATCGATGCCTGGTGATGGAACGATTTGGCCAGCCGATGAATGAATGGCATTTTAAAAACACAATAATACGTGTTCCAGTCGCTATGAGTAGCTGTGATGGTTCGGTGATCAGGCATTGGGCTATTAATGGAGCTGGTATTGCACTTAAATCATTCGTCGATATTAGTGTTGATTTAGCTAACGGTAGCCTAGTAACTTTACTCGATGAAGATATTCTTGGATTTAGTAATAAAGATAAAGAACAGATTGGTTTACAGTTTGTCTATCCGTCACGTAAATTTCAGCCTAGGCAAGCGGTGGCATTTATGGACTTTTTACAGCAACAATTAATATAAAAAAACCTTGAGAGCTTGCGCTTTCAAGGTTGTAATTTTGAGGCTATATGATACTTACAAAAGTTAAGCTGTACCACCAACGGTTAGATTATCAATTTTAAGACTTGGCTGACCAACGCCTACCGGTACGCTTTGACCATCTTTACCACAAACACCAACACCTTTATCAAGTGCTAAGTCGTTACCAACCATCGATATTTGCTGCATTACTTCTGGGCCATTACCAATAAGTGTTGCGCCTTTAATCGGCTGAGTAATTTTACCATTTTCGATTAAATACGCTTCTGATGCGCTAAATACAAACTTACCTGAGGTTATATCTACTTGCCCGCCGCCAAAGTTAGGCGCGAATACCCCTTTTTTAACGCTGCTGATAATATCGGCCTGGCTGTGCTCTCCACCTAACATGTAAGTATTGGTCATGCGAGGCATAGGTAAATGCGCGTAAGACTCGCGACGTGCGTTACCTGTAGGATTTACACCCATTAAACGCGCGTTTAGCTTATCTTGCATATAGCCTTTTAAAATACCTTTTTCGATCAGTACATTGTAAGCTGCAGGTGTGCCTTCGTCATCTACGTTAAGCGACCCTCGGCGATCAGCCATTGTACCATCATCAACCACTGTACATAGTTCAGACGCTACTTTTTGGCCAACTTTACCGCTAAATGCAGATGCACCTTTGCGGTTAAAGTCACCTTCAAGTCCATGCCCTACAGCTTCGTGTAAAAGCACGCCAGGCCAACCATTACCAAGTACAACTTCCATAGTACCAGCAGGGGCATCAATTGCTTCAAGGTTTACTTTTGCTTGGCGCACTGCTTCTTCGGCAAATTCCATCCAACGTGGTTTACCATCAACAAGTTCTTTAAAATAACCATAGTCTAAACGTGCACCACCGCCTGCGCCACCGCGCTCACGGCGACCCTCTTTTTCAAGCAGTACCGAGCAGTTTAAACGAATAAGCGGGCGAATATCGGTGGCAAACGTGCCATCACTTGCCGCGATTAATACTTCTTCGTATACCGCAGACATTGAACTAATTACTTGCTCTGCATCGGGTGCTAGTTCACGAATATAGTTTTCAAGTTCGCGTAATAAGTTGACCTTGTCGGTATCGCTCATACTAGAAATTGGCTGATGTGGTGCAAACTGCTCTTTGGCTTTAACATCGCTAAATACTTTAATCGCTCTATCTTCACCTGCATCTGCAATGCTACGCGCTGCTGTTGCAGCTTTATTTAGTGCTTCAAGATTTATTGCATCAGAGTAAGAAAAACCTGTTTTTTCGCCGCTTACAGCACGCACACCAACACCACGCTCAACATTGTAAGAACCTTCTTTTACAAGCCCGTCTTCAAGCACCCACGATTCGTGGTGGCTTGATTGAAAATATAAGTCAGCGTAATCCACTTTATGCTGATGTATGTAAGCGAGCGTTTTTTCGAGCTCTTCTCTATTTAGCTGGCTGTCGTGTAGTAAATGCTGTTCAACCGAATTCATAATAAATGCTCTCTAAATCGTTGATGAGATTGCACTGGCATATCTCGTCTAATTTTTTGTAACTGGTCTAAATCTGCGTTGCAGCTTATAAAACCGGTGCCTGTTGGCAATTCACTTAGGATGTTTCCCCAAGGTGAAACAATAATACTGTGACCATATGTTTGTCGGCCATTTTCATGTATACCGTACTGAGCTGCTGCAACTACATAACATTGTGTTTCTATTGCGCGAGCTGCTAATAGCGGTTGCCAGTGTGCTTGCCCTGTTGGTACAGTAAAAGCACTCGGTACTAAAATAATATCCGCGCCTTGGCGTACTAGTTCGTTGAATAAGCCACTAAAGCGCAGATCATAACATACTGTTAAACCTATTTGGCCAAAGGGAGACTCAACCACCACCACATCGCTACCTGCTTGAGTAAAATCTGACTCTCGGTAGTTTCCTGTTTTGTCATCAATGTTTACATCAAACAAATGTATTTTGTTATACGTTGCAACTAGCTCGCCTTGGTTATTGAATAAGTGCGACGCTGCATAATATTTATTTTCATTAAACGGCTCTGGCATTGTGCCTGCATTTAACCAAATATTATGAAGTTTACACAATTTACTAAGTTGCAGTTTGTATTGTTCAACTTTCTTAGCAACAACGAGCGTATCGTGGCCACTTTTGCTAAAGACTAAAAAAGCCTCAGGTAAACAAACAAGCAATGGCCTGGTTGCTGGTAATGTTTTCAACACGCACTTTAAGCTTGCCATGTTTTCATCAGCATTTAGCGTTGAGCACATTTGCACAGCAACTATTGTAGGTGTTTTAAGGCTCTCGGTATTATTCATTGGCTGTTTTTACATCAGTATTTTTAAGCGTTAACTCTGTTGATGTTTGGGGCTGATTTTGCGCTGCTTGTGGTAACGTAACTTCACGGCTTTTTCTGTCAAGCTCCTGCACAACAGGATCGTTCATTTTCCCTGTTACTTTAAAATTAATTTCTGAAATAACATTCGCTGAATGAATAACTTTATCAAGTGCTAGCGCCGCAAGCCCTGTTACTGGATTCACCATCCAAGCAACAATAACCGGAATACTCGACGTTACTTGTGGTGCGACAGCAAGGTCGTAATTTATATCAAGGGTGTTTAAGTTTGCGTAGCCCTTAATGGTTAGATCAGCAGGTACACCATCCATTTTAGTATCTTTAGTATATGCGATGCCATTTTCTAGCTGCATAGAGCCTTGCATGCTGTTATAAAAAAAACCTTTTGAAAAAACATCTCTAAAATCCAGCTTTAGCTTACGTACCAACGAATCCAGGCTCAATAATGAAAATACCCGAGCACCGCCATCACTAACTTCAGTTAAATGCCCTTCTCCTAAATCCCACTGTATTTCACCACTTAAACTTGCAACATCAAAGTCATAAGGAGCGCCTTGCCACCCTAAATTATAATTAATGTTTGTTTTAGAATCTTTAATCGCTGTAGTTATATCAAACTCATCAAACAAGGCACCTACATCATCACTTTTAAGCTCGCCATTAAGATTAGTTAAACCATTTTCCCATTGTCCTTTGGTTCGCAGTATATGGTCGCCTTTATCAACAACGAGTTCAGAAATAACAAGTCGCTTGCCATCACCTAATAGCGAGGCACTTACTTTATCTAATTGATAATGAGATATTTTACAGTCACTACATTCAAACTCTATTGCCGGCACTTTAGTTAACCAACTTAAATCTTCGTCGAGTTCTGCATCCTTGGTATCTAGCTCTTGTTGGATTCTCTGTGCAAAGTTAAGTCTTAAATAATCAGCATTAATACGTATTGGCTGACTCGGCTGGGAGGTAGGAATAAATACACCAGCACGCAACTCTTTTGCGTTTAATTTTAGAGAAAAATCACTTTGCGTAGGTGCCAACTGCATTTCAAAGTCATTAAATACAATACTACTTGCATTAAAAGTACCTATATTTGCAACGACCTTATTTAGCGGCGGCATAATGCCTGATGATTGGCTATTTGGATCGTCTTTTGCTGCATCAATTATTTGATCAATAAGATCAATCCACGGGACTAACTCTGTTTGCTCGAGATTAATATTAACGCTTAAATCTTTTGGGCTAAGCCCTAAATCTTGTTTACCCAGTACAAAATGAGCATTGCTAAATTGCGACTTATTATTTTCTAAAATAGCATTAAAGTAAAATTGCTGATTTGCATTTGCTGTAATAAGATTTGAAATTTCATCGCCTTGCACAACAGCATCAAGTGCCCATATTTGTTCACTCGTTTTATTATAAGGTGCTGGTAAGTTGCTCGTTAAACCAAGTAGTTCTGAAGTTACCTGTGCACGATAATTAAAACCTTGCTCGGTAAAGTTAAGGACTAAACCAATATCAATATCACTTTGACCCTTAAGGTAATCTTTTAAAATACCTTGTCCGCGTGCTATTAAGGTATTGGCGTCAAGTTGCGCATTAATATCTATATTTACTTGGTAATTTTTAGCATCACTTTTACTGCTGTAGTTAATATTTAATGGCATACCAAGCCACGTAGCTGTAGCATTTTGAAGTGTGATATTGTCGTTTTTAAAACTAAGTTCACCACTTAGGTTTTTAAGATCAATACCTGGAGTCGCAATGAATACTGGCAGATTACTTAAATCAACTTTGCCACTCACACTTGCACCATCTTCAAACTTAGAGCCAATTAATAACTCAATACTGGCTTGTGCCTCTCCTTTGCCTTGCACAACAGTAAAAATCTCAGCAAGAGGATTGGCAATAGGAGTGGCTGCAAAAAAATCATGCAACTTTTCCATTGGTGCTTTTTTATCTATTTGTACAATAACTTCGTCAGCATTCATCAAATCGGCAATGCTTACTTTTACGCTGCTGCCTATGTCTAAATTTACTAGTTTGCCCTGCTGACTATATATATACATACGTTCATTAGCAAAATGCAGAGCAACATTTGCATCAGTAACAGTTGGCCAATCAGGATCAAATTCATAGGTTGCATTATCTATTTGTGCCAATACATTAAACTGACCTGAACCATCAGCAAATGGAAATCCCGATACAGGTCCGGCAAATAAAATCTGCGCTTTGGCTATTTCGCCACCTTTAATTGCACCATTTAGATAGCTAACAAGTTCTGAGCTCATCGCTTTAAGCGGAAAATAATTACCTGCAATGCTCGCATCTGGTGCGAACGCTTCTGCATATAAATCTAAGCGGGGGGTTTTACCTAAGCTCAGTGCCATCTCGGCAACTAATGTCACTTCGTTGTTATCAAACCAAATATTATCACTGCTGATATGCCAGCTATCATTTTGCTTAGCTAAATCAAGCACAATATTAAGCTGGTTGTAAGCTATATCATTACTAAAGCTGTCGCCTGTAACCAATGTACCGTTTTCGCCAAACAATGAAATACGACCGCGGCTTTGGTTAACTAAACCGTTTACACGCAACCCTTGCACTGCTGGTATTGAATCCAATTCTTGCCAGCCAATCTCGTTCGCCTCGAACCATAACTGCCATTGCTGTGCATTATTAAAACTGACATAAGCTTGTTTTATTTGACCGCTAGGTTGTCGATTTAAAAATGGTTTAAGTGCATCAAAACGTGTAAGTTCCGCTAAATTAGCAAGTAACCCCAAATCAACTTGCTCTAACCATAGTTGCTTTTGAGTACCTAGTTGCGCTTCAAATTTTAAACTTGGCCACGTTGTTTTATTACTATTAAATGTTAAACCAGTGCTTTTTAAGTGCCAGCTGTTTTGCTCTGGATATAAATGAAAGCCGCCTTCACTCAAACTTACTTGCTGATTTTGCTCTGCACTTTTCCATCGAACAAAGCTAGGTAACCATTGCATTTTTATATCACTTACAAGCCCTTTTTCAAGCTTAAGCCACGCCTGTAAATTTATATCGCTACTTAATTGCTGCTTTTCAGTGTTAATGTATTGCGATAACAAATTAGACACATCAACTTTATTTGCTTGCACATATATATCACCCGCCACTTGCTCAATTGTTTCACCAGTAAGTGCAATGCGTGCATCAAAATTGCCCACTGAAATCCCGGGTAAAGCTAAGGTGCCACTGCCTAAATGCTGGTTTTCTTCGTTTTGCCAAGTGATATTTTTGAGCAACAATTTCCGCTCTGTGCCATCTTCTAGCACAAAGTTAATGCTCGAGTTTTCTACTGCAAAATGGCCTGTTTCACCTAAAAAAAGCTCTTCTATTAATTCTTTTTGTTCAAACGAAACCTCTTCAGTCTCGTTACTATTAAATAAATTAGCCATATTGACGCTGGTATGAAAACCATTAATAACAAAATAGTTAGATTTAAATTGCAGCGTTTTTAAGCTTTCCCACAAGTTAAGCTCTAAGCTTGTTTTGGCTATGGTGAGTGATATAGGCGCAGTTTCGTTATCTTTAAACGATAAGTTTTCAAGTACTAGAGCAGGCCCACTGCCCTGCCAGCTCGCCGAAATTGCGCCAATTGACAGGCTTATTGCAAACTTATCATATAGGTAGGTTTCAATATTGCTTTTGTAATCGTTTGCATAGGGAAGTGTATATTTTAAAATAGAGACAATAACGGCCAGTAACACTAAAGTGATGGCACAAGTTTGCCATAACTTTCTAAAACAAAAAAAACAGGCCGCTTTTACCTTCATTACATCATCACCACATCAAACTGTTCTTGGCTGTACAAACTTTCGGTTTGAATATGTACTTGCTTACCTATAAACAGTTCAAGTTCCGCAAGGTTATGATATTCATCATTGAGTAAAGCTTCGCTTACAGCAGGTGCGGCATAAACCATAAATTTATCTGCCGCATAAGCTCGGTTAACGCGGACTATTTCGCGTAATATTTCGTAGCAAACTGTTTCAACCGTTTTTTGCGAACCGCGACCTGAACAGGCAGGGCATACATCACATAAAATATGCTCTAAACTTTCACGGGTACGCTTACGAGTCATCTCTACCAAGCCAAGTGCTGAGAGTCCGTTAATGTTTGTTTTGGTTCGATCTTGTGATAAAGCAGCTTCAAGTGAATGAAGCACTCGACGTTTGTGATCCTCGCTTACCATGTCAATAAAGTCGATAATAATAATACCGCCTAAATTACGTAACCTAAGTTGGCGAGCTATGGCTGAAGTAGCCTCAACATTGGTATTAAAAATGGTTTCTTCTAAATTTCTATGACCCACAAACGCGCCAGTATTTACATCAACCGTAGTCATCGCTTCGGTTTGATCAATAATGATATAGCCACCCGACTTTAACGTAACTTTGCGATGTAGCGCTTTTTGGATTTCATTTTCAACATCAAATAAATCAAAAATTGGCCGTTCACCTGGGTAATACTCCAAGACTTGCGACAATTGTGGTACAAATTCTTCGGTAAATAGTTTTAATTCTTGGTAAGTGAGTTTTGAATCAACACGAATACGCTCCATGTCTTCACCGACATAATCTCGTAGCGTTCTAAAGGTAAGCGTCAGATCTTCATGTAATATACTGGCTTTGCTCGTTTTTTTACGACGGGATGTTATTCTCTCCCAGAGCTTTCTTAAAAAGCCGGCATCGTGCCGTAATTCAGCTTCACTAGCACCTTCTGCAGCAGTGCGAACAATAAAACTGCCATTTTCGTCACCATATTCAGCAACAATTTTTTTAAGGCGCGAACGCTCTTCTTCGGTTTCTATGCGCTGACTAACACCAACATGAGTCGCATCAGGCATAAAAACTAAGTATCGAGAAGGTATCGTTATATCAGTAGTAAGCCTAGCACCTTTAGTACCCAGAGGATCTTTTACCACCTGCACCATTATGAATTGGCCTTGGCGAACTAACTCTCTAATATCTTGTACTTTTTTTATTGGTACGTCGTCGACCCCTTCAACAATAGATGCACTGTTGACAATATCTGATGCATGTAAAAATGCCGCTTTTTCAAGACCGATATCAACAAAAGCCGCTTGCATACCAGGCAAAACACGGCTTATTTTTCCTAAATAAATGTTACCTACAATACCTAGGTTACCTATTCGTTCTAATTGAATTTCTTGTAATACGCCGTTTTCTATTAGGGCAACACGGCTTTCGCTTGGCGTGACATTGATCAGTAATTCTGTACTCATGTTACCTTCTTAAGAATGCTTGTAATAATTGTTCGGTCTCATATAAAGGTAAGCCTACTACACAAAAATAGCTACCCGAAATATGGGTAACAAAGCGACCGCCTAAACCCTGTATACCATAACCACCGGCTTTGTCTTGTGGCTCGCCACTTAGCCAATAAGCTTTTATTTCTTCATCGGTGAGGTCTTTAAAAGTAACGTCTGTTGTTACAACACAACTCAATATTTTTTCTTGTGTAGCAAAAGCAACTGCCGTTAACACTTGATGTGTTTTACCCGACAAGCGCTTTAACGTTTGTGTAAAGTCAGCTTCGTCCAAAGGCTTACATAAAGACTCGTTATCAATCACAACAACCGTATCACTGCCTAGCACTGGACGGTCAATATAGCCAAGCTCAACACCTGTTTTTGCTTTTAAACGCGCTAAGCGCTCTACATACTTCTGTGGTTGCTCATTAGGCAACTGGCTTTCGTCTGCGTCAACACTAAACTGCGAAAACTCGATACCTAGCTGAGCTAGTAATTCTTTACGACGGGGAGAGGCTGATGCCAAATATACTGCGGTAGTCATTTACCTAATCCTAAAATGTCTGCGATATTTACGAAGTAATAAAAAGACCCAAAACCAACTTAACATGCCGGTTAAAACTGGCCATAAATATTGTGGATTAAAGTAAACACCCAGTAAAAAGTGATTTAACCAAAACTGCATTAGATGATAAAGCGTTAAAAATAAACCAATTAATAAGCTTTGTTGCCACAAAGAAAAATTGCGGATTTTTTGAAAATTACTAGCCGTTACAAAAATACAGATTGAATAGGTTAACGAGTTAACGCCAAGCGGCGAGCCAGATGCTAAGTCAATTAATAGACCAACCACCCATGCCGTACCAATATTTAAACGATGTGGCGCTGCAAGAGACCAGTACATTAATACCAGTAATACCCAATCAGGGCGAAATGGTTCGAACGAAAATGGCAACGGCATGAGCGCCATTATCAAAGCAAAAAATATGCTTAGTGCAATTAATAATGAATAACGGCTAATCATTATTTAAGCGCTCCTGTTCGTTTCGCCACAAAATAACTAATAAACGGACACGATCTAATTGTGCAATTGGCTCGGCATAAACTTGTGCAAACGGACGCCCTTCATCACGATTAATTTCGGTGATTACTGCAACAGGATAACCTTCGGGAAACGTTGCACCTAGGCCTGAAGTTACTAATATATCGCCAATACGTACGTCTAAACTATGTGGTACATGCGACAGCTTAACCACGTTAATTTTTCCGATCCCTTCGACCACGGTACGCACGTCATTACGCAAAATACGCACTGGTGTAGCATGAGTCGTATCAGTCATTAACAATACACGTGATGTGGTTGAGCCCACTTTTGTTAGCTGACCTACAACGCCCATTTCATCAATGACAGCTTGACCTTCACTGAGTCCATCGGTTGTGCCTCGATTTATAACGACTTGATGACTATATGGGTTTGAATGGACAGAAAGTACTTGGGCAATTATTTTTCGGTTAGATTGCTTTGCTGATGAGCCTAATAATGCACGTAATTTTTGATTTTCTCTGGCTAGGTACTGATACTGCTGAAGCTGCTCACTTTGTAACATTTGCTTTTTCTTCAGTGCTTCATTTTCAGTAAGCAGTTGATCGCGCGTATGTAAACTTTTAGCGCTTAGACTAAATAATTCATAAGGTAAGTTAGCAACATAGATTAATGGGCTTACAAGCGTATTTAGGCTGGTACGAATAATCGTACTGCCTTGTGTATACCTATCACCTGCTATGAGTACGATACTCAAAAACACTGCGACAAAAAGTCGCAGTTGTAAAGACGCGGTTCTTTCAAACATTGATTTCATTAATCGTAACTAAAAACGTCACCACCATGAACATCAATCATTTCAAGTGCTTTACCACCACCACGTGCTACACACGTTAGAGGATCATCAGCAACAACAACCGGAATACCTGTTTCTTCCATTAATAAACGGTCTAAATCTTTTAGTAATGCACCACCGCCAGTTAAAACCATGCCGTGTGCAGAAATATCTGATGCGAGCTCTGGCGGAGATTGCTCAAGAGCTACCATAACAGCACTTACAATACCCATTAATGGCTCTTGTAATGCTTCTAATATTTCGTGTGAGTTAAGTGTAAATGAACGCGGCACACCTTCAGCAAGGTTACGACCGCGTACTTCAATTTCAATTGGCTCATCTGTTTTAAACGCAGAACCGATTTGGTGTTTAATATTTTCTGCTGTCGCTTCACCAATTAAGCTGCCAAAGTTACGGCGCACATAATTAATAATTGCTTCATCAAATTTGTCTCCACCAATACGAACAGATGATGAGTAAACAACACCATTGAGTGAAATAATAGCCACTTCAGTTGTACCACCGCCAATATCAACAACCATAGAACCGGTTGCTTCTGATACTGGTAGGCCTGCGCCAATAGCTGCTGCCATTGGCTCTTCAATTAAGTAAACTTCGCGTGCACCCGCGCCCATTGCAGATTCACGTATTGCGCGTTTTTCAACTTGAGTAGCCCCACACGGTACACAAATTAATACACGTGGGCTAGGTCGCATAAAGTTATTATTATGCACTTGCTTAATGAAGTGTTGTAACATCTTTTCTGTTACATAAAAGTCAGCAATAACACCGTCTTTCATCGGGCGAATGGCTTTAATATTACCAGGTGTTCGGCCTAACATTTGCTTTGCTTCTGTGCCTACAGATGCAACACTTTTAGGCCCACCAGCACGCTCTTGGCGAATCGCAACTACTGAAGGTTCATTTAGTACAATACCTTCTTCTTTAACGTAAATCAGGGTATTGGCTGTACCCAAGTCGATCGATAGATCGTTAGAAAAAATACCACGGAGTTTTTTAAACATGAGGCTGGATGACCTTTGAAATATTTTGTATTAACGGCACTCTAATTTTTAGATTTTAAAATTCAAACTAAAAATAGAGGCTTCCTTTTATAAATTATCGTTCTCGCATTAAGCGAAAACCAATGTAATTTGCTCTAAAATCAGGGGTCAAAATTAAGCGCGTTGACGCTCGAGCAAGACTTGGAGCAAAATTCCACGCCCCACCTCTAACTGCAACATCAGATTCTCCTGACTCTTTGTCAGTCCATTCCCACACATTACCAACTGTATCGTATAAACCAAACGCATTGGGAGAAAAAGAGCCCACAGGTGCTGCACGCTTATTTGACCATTCACTACCACACCAACCACAGTTAGCTAAGTTTTTATCTATGTCGTTACCCCAAGGGTACTCAGTGTCAGTACCTGATCGTGCGGCATATTCCCACTCAACCTCATTCGGTAAGCGAAATTGTTGCCCTGTTTGACCCGACAGCCATTCTGCGTAGGCTTTTGCGTCGTTATACGTTAAACATACAACTGGAAAATCATTACCTTGATCAAAACCTGGGTTACGCCAATTTAAATTAGTTTCCCATACCGGCTCACCATTTAAATAGTACGCACACCCCTTGCCCTGCTCTGCTTGCGTTTTATAGCCGCTGTTTAAAACAAACTTCTCGTAAGCGCCAACGGTTACTTCTTTACTTTGCATTGCAAAAGAGTTTGCAATCGTTTTTTCAACAACAGGGCGTTCGTTTGCTAAGCCACTGCCGTTAATATCGCCCATTTTAAACTTTCCCGCAGGAATAATGACAACAGGCTCATCAACGATTGTATTTAATATTTTTACATTTTCATTTACTTGACTAGTAATGACTTCTGGTTGCTCACGAGTATATGTCGGTGCAGCAATCGACTTAGACTTTTTTACTAAATTAGCATGAATAGTTTGCGCTTTATTCAAGTCGATTCTAACTTGGTAAGGTTTATAACCTAGTTTACGCACTTCTACATTGTGAATACCGCTTGGTAAACGAGTCACTAAGCGCGTTGATCCAAAACTTACGCCATCAATAAACACTTCATCATCGTATACGTTTGAACGCAGTGTTAATTCAATTGACTGGTTTTCATCTTGCCCAGCACTAATGTTGTTATCTATTGTTAGCGACTTCATCGCGTAATCAGATGATGAGGCTGCACTATTATCAGCGTCATTACTGAATGTTAACTGACTATCTGAATAAGTATTGCTGCGGTAGCTTGGCTGATATGTTGTCGCCATCGGAGTACCGTATTCAGAACAATAGCGATTATCTATACTTAGTAAATTACATAAACGGCTGCTGTTAACTTCGCCGCGCATCGTGACACTTAAATTAACGTTATAATTGCCTTGTCCACTAAAAGCACTACTTACTACATGGCTACTTAAAATTTGCACCTGAGCGCCCGCCATATTTCGCTTTGGCTCAACTAAACGCTCTTCGGTTAAATTAACAAATATTTGATCGACAAACCGCTTAGTTGCTTTTTGTAATCCCATTTGCTGGCCACGCTGCTCACACGCTGCAAGCGTTTCTGTACGCTTACAATTTATAGTGTGATCTACTTCTAATGTACCCTCACGCGTAAACTCATTACGTAATCGTTCAACACGCGCAGTGGTTAATTGCTCTTTTAAACTCTCTAATGTGTTTAAAAGTGTATGCTTGGCAACACGAATTTGTTCAATATCTTTACGGTGGGATGCAATTGCCGCCAACTGCATAGAAATATCGTTCTTATTTTGCTTATGATCGACCACCGCTTTTTGATAGCGCGATTGAGCCACACTAATATCAAGTGTCGGGTCGTCGATTAATCGGCGATACATTTCATTCATCGCATCAAGAGCTTGGTTTTTTTCTTTATCTAACTCTGTAGAGCGTGAACGAAGCAATTCAAGTTGACTTTGTAACTGATTTTCTTCTTTTAAGTGTTTATCAAGTATTCTTGTCGAGCTATCGTATTCAGTTTGTTTAATACTAATCTCAGACTCAATTCCAGTCACAGTGGCTGTATCTTGTGCAAATGCACTACTAGCTAATAAGCTAGCTGAAATTAGCAGAGATAAAGAAGCAATTCGCATATATTCTAGTCCCAAAAAGCGGCAATTATTTGGTCGTTATTTTTTTTATAATTAAAGTCTTATGCTATGTACTTGCGGCGCAAAACACAAGCTTTGTTCAATTATTATCTTAGTTTACAACTATTCCCGTGCTCCACGCCAGTAAATAACCCGATCATTTCTCCTAAAGCGGACAAATCGTAAAATAGTGCTGGGATCGAGTTCGAGTTTGTAACTTATTAACCCAAGTAAAATTGCGTAACAAGGGGTAATTATCTTTAAAAAGAATCTTTAGTAATGTTTATTCTTTACAATTTTGCACTCGATTGAATAGGCATGACAAAAGCTTCATTTGTGCAAGTAGCGATAGCAACTGTATACTTAATCTGAACTCTGGATATTAAATCTATTTCAAACTGTTATTTTCAGCGCAAACTGCGTTGAAAATCTCTGACTAGAGAAAATAAATTTAAATATCATTATGGTTCAATATGCTAGAAGTTTAGGTTACTTATTCTTGTTCAAAAACACGCCCAGATAAAAAATATGAATTTTCCGCAGTTAAAAATAAATGAAAATAATGCTATTCAACAAATAAATACGACATTTCTAAAAGAGAGGGATATTTATTTAGGTATAAAACGTGACGATTTACTTCACCCACAAATAAGTGGCAATAAGTGGCGTAAGTTAAAATATAACTTAGCCCGTATGCAAGAGCTAAACAAAACAGAATTACTTACTTTTGGAGGTGCTTTTTCAAATCATCTTCATGCTTGTGCTGCTGCAGGAAAAGAATTTAATTTAGTCACCCATGTTATTGTTAGAGGTCCTGAACTCGATAACAATAACCCCACAATTCAATTTGCACAGCAATGCGGGATGAATTTACACGTAGTTAATAGACTTGAATATCGGCAACGTAATAACCCTGAGTATCTTAAAGAAATTCAAGCTCGCTTCCCAAATGCATACATCATTCCTGAAGGAGGAACAAATGAGTTTGCCATACAAGGTTGCATTGAGTTAGCGCAAAGCTTGCCTCAACATGACTATTTAGTTTGCCCTACGGGAAGTGGCGGAACACTCGCAGGACTCATTGAAGGCAGTGAATTAACAACTCAAGTTATTGGTATAGCTGTGCTTAAGCAGGCTGAATACTTGAAAAGTGAAATATGTAAACTAAGCAATAAAGCTAAGACTCAAACTAATTGGCAATTAGTGACTGATTTTCATGGTGGAGGTTATGGTAAGTTTACCCCTGAACTCTGGCAATTCTGTCAATATATGAATAACACTCACAACTTACCTTTAGAGCCAATTTACAGTGGAAAAATGATGCATGCCTTGTGGCAGCTTATTGAGCAGGATTACTTCCCAACTGGCAGTAAAATAATTGCAATACACACCGGTGGATTGCAAGGATTGAACGGCCTAAAATACCGAGGGCTGATTTAGCCTGAACGCTGGATAATAAATCTCTCTCGAGCAGCTACTTTCAGCGCTAACTGCGTTGAATATACTTGCAATAGGCCCCTATTGACGCATAAATTCGCCTTGTTTTCACTGAAAATCTTTGGCTAGAAAAAATAACTTTAAATATCACCATGATTCAATACGTTAGTAAATATCTTAACCAGAGCTCAGGTTATTTAATGAAATACGGCTTCAGTCAATTCTTGTAAAGGCCTAGAAAAATAAAAGCCTTGTGCTGCGGCCACACCAAGCTTAGTCAGTGTAAGTAATTCTTTTTGAGTTTCTACACCGACAGCATATACAGGTAAATTTAATAATTTCCCTGCATTTATTATTCTTTTTATTTGTTTTTGGTGCTGAGTTTTCTCATTAATTAGGTGGACTAATTGATACGAGAGCTTTAATCCACAGACTTCTTTGTAATTAATAAGCATCGGGATATTTTTACTGCTATTAACATTATCAAGGATGATATGAGCGCTATCTTTTTTAATGACTCTAAATGCATTAATCACTGCCGCTTTATGAGCAAAGAAATAGTCATCACTTATTTCAAATTGTAACTTACTACTTAACTTTAAATCATCAACACATACAGATAACCAACCCCAAAACTGAGTACTGAGCCAATTGTCAGGGTGTAAATTAATACTAACCGTCAAGGATGAGCTTTCTGTAACTACCAACTTCAAAATTTTTGCCAAAATACTTTTATCTATCATTAATGCGTCTTTAGCCGTTTTAACCTGCGTTATATATGGCTTAGCATCGAGTAGGCCATGCGTATTATGCCTAACTTTAATAATTGCCTCATGCTGAAGAATGTCACCATCAGTAAGATCAAACAAAGGTTGAAAAGAAAGTACAAACTTATTTGTTTTAATATTTTCAACGATTTGTTTGCTTGTTATGCCTTTTTCTTGGTTATCGCTTAAGGATAATCGATGGCAATGCTGCAATAGGCTAAACTGGGAAAGCGTAAGCGCCGATTTCGCTAACTGATAAACATTTGTTTGATCATCCCCAAAACAATAATCACATGCGCCTACTTTAATATTTTTTCTTACAATCGTTTTTTGATGTTGTTGGCATAATAAAAAAATACGTTGATGTAAACGATCTATATACCGATCTAACTCTATAATGGGCACATTGAATAATGCTATAGCAAAGCTTCCATTATCCAATAGTTTGAAAGATGACTCCCGCAACTCAGGAAAGCTTTTAATGATTAAAATTTTAAAACTAGCTTCTTGATCAGTATGTTTATCAAATCTGCAATCACATTTTATAAGTACATATAAACTGTGACATGTTACAACCTCCTTATCTAAAGTTTTCAACTCTCTGCTTTTTAATGGTTTTATTAAACTTTTTATTTTTTTTGCATCAGCCGTACTTGGTTTCGCTATTAGATATTGAAGTGAATTTAACTGTGACGGCTTTAAAGTATCTCGCCATTTATAAAACCAACGAGCAGTCCCTAAAATAATAAGGTTTAGCAATATAAATAGATAACTTTCAACAATCCAACTCGGGTAATGGTATAAGCTTATATTGAGAGTTTTATAAGAAAAAACATCACGCTCTGGCTGTATAAAGCTAGCAGAAGATGGGTCGAGTTTGAGCATAAAACCGCGACTTTGAGCGAGTGCTGTAACGATCTGGGAATCAATAGTGGGGTCTATTTGTAGTTCGTAAATTTGCTTAACAAACTGCTGCCCTAAGCGGTGAGCCTTATCATGCAATGCATTATTTAAGGTCAAGTTTAGCACAATGAGTGACAGTACAAGAAAGAGTAAATAAATCGCCTTGAATTGATTTAAGAACCACAGCCTTACCTGTTGCATAGCTTGCTCACTCGTTAATGTAATAGTTGAAGTGTTGTTCAAAATTTCTATTAACACAAGGCAGCACAGCAAGTTTAAATTTTCAAAAAAACAAAAAAGCCGCTATTAAGCGGCTTTAAAATACTTTTTCAACATTTTGTATTTTGTCTTAGGTCAGAATGGGATATCGTCGTCAAAATCAATGGTTGGTTCCATTGGGTTTGATGCACCACCTTGTGGGGCATTTTGTGGTTTAGGAGCGAAACCACCTTGTTGCTGCGGTGCACTATTTTGTTGTGGTGCAAAGCCGCCTTGCGGTTGTTGGTATTGATTATTTTGTTGTGGTGCTGGCGCTGACTGAGGTTGCGCTGCTGGTGCTGTTTGCTGTTGTGGAGCATAACCACCTTGTTGCTGGTTATTTTGGCCTTGATTATTTTGACCGTAACCACCGCTTTGTTGACCACCTTGCGCTTGATTACCTTGGTAACCACCACCTTGTTGTCCACCTTGTGATTGATTACCTTGGTAACCACCACTTTGCTGATCGCCACCACGTGCGCCTAACATTTGCATTTGACCAGTAAAGCCATCTACAACTATTTCTGTAGTGTATTTTTCTTGGCCTTGTTGATCGGTCCACTTACGAGTTTGAAGTTTACCTTCAACATAAATTTGTGAACCTTTACGACAATATTCACCAACAATTTCAGCTAACTTGCCAAAAAATACAACACGGTGCCACTCAGTTTTATCAACCATTTGGCCAGTGTTTTTATCTTTATAGCTATCTGAAGTTGCTAAGGTAATATTTGCTACACCGTTGCCGTTAGGCATATAACGAACTTCAGGATCTTGCCCTAAATTACCAACCAAAATTACTTTGTTCACACCGCGTGCCATGGAACCATCTCCTATAAATGTTAGATTAAACCAGCGACTTTACGCGCTTGGTCTAGGTCAAATTCTTTATCATTAATCTTTAAATAGCTGCGATTTTCATCGCGAACCACAGTTGCTTCTATTACGCCTGGTAAAGCAACTAACTGAGAAGCGAGTGTTTGAGCATGCTCTTCAGAATCTAATTTGGTCATTAAACTAATAACTTTACTTTTGGGTGGGACTTGCATTTTCCACGCAATAATAAGCCATATTAACCCAACAAGTGCCGCTGCCGCAAACACAGCTTGCGTCGTTGTAGTTTGTGCTACATAGCCGCCTAACATACCACCTAAGAAGGCGCCTAAAAACTGACTAGATGAGTAGCCCCCCATTGCTGAACCTTTTTGGCTTGCAGGTGCAATACGCGATACAAGTGCAGGCATTGTGGCTTCTAAAAAGTTAAATGCTACAAAATAAAGTAGCATACATACAGCAATACCTACTACGCTATTTACCCACGCCGACATTGCTAACATACTTATAGTTAACAAGGCTACTGAGCCAATAAATGCTTGTTTTTCTTTCTCTTTTTTAATAGCCACTATCATTATTGGGACCATTAATAAAAAAGCTAAAAACAACACTGGAATATACAAATACCAGTGATGATCGGCAACCAAGCCATCTTTAATGAGTTGACTCGGCAATACCACAAAGATTGTGGTTAGGGTTAAATGCAATAGCAGCACACCTGCATTTAATCGCGCTAACTGAGGGTGTTTAATTAGTTTTTTAATATCACTAAAGCTTGCTAACGTATCGCCTTTGGGTGCTTTATTTACCGCATTTGGCACTAGCATAGTAACAATAAATATACCAAAAACAGCTAAAATAGCAGTCAGCCAAAATACGCCGGCAATGCCCCACGAAGCTGCAACAATTGGCCCCAATAACATAGCAAACGCAAAGCTCATTCCTATGCTCATACCAATGACAGCCATTACTTTTGGTCGTTGCTCATCGCGGCTTAAATCTGAAGCAAACGCGAGTAGCGCACTGGCTATTGCGCCCATACCTTGTAAAGCGCGGCCTACCGTAACCATTTGAATAGAATCTGCTAATGCAGCCACTACCGATCCAATAGCAAATACAATTAAGCCACCTACAATAACCTTTTTACGACCAATTTTATCGGATAATCGGCCCATAGGTATTTGTAATACAGCTTGCGTTAAACCATACGCACCAATGGCAAAACCAATCCAAATAGGCGAAAAACCTTCAAGCGATTGTCCATAAATAGCCAATACAGGCATCAGCATAAACAAGCCGAGCATTCTAAATGCAAACACACTCGCTAATGATACAGCGGCGCGTTTTTCTCGTGAATTAAGTGAAGATGCGGTCATTATTTACGTGATCTTACTCTATGAAAAATTGAGGTGGGGATTCTACCATAAGCTTGGCAATAATTAATCGCCTATAAGTAAGGATTTTTTCATTGATCAAGGATTAATATTGCTTCGTATTATGCGATACTGAGTAAATAATTTTGGTAATAAACGAGATAGCATGGAAAACATTGAAGTCCGAGGCGCCCGCACGCACAATTTAAAAGACATCAGCCTAACCATCCCACGTGATAAATTAATAGTTATTACTGGCCTATCTGGTTCGGGGAAGTCATCACTTGCATTTGATACACTTTATGCAGAAGGGCAACGCCGGTATGTTGAATCACTCTCTGCGTATGCAAGGCAATTTTTATCGCTTATGGAAAAGCCTGATGTCGATCACATCGAAGGCCTCTCTCCTGCCATTTCTATTGAGCAAAAATCAACGTCTCATAATCCACGCTCAACCGTGGGTACTATTACCGAAATTTACGATTATTTACGACTCATGTTTGCCCGCGTTGGCGAACCACGATGTCCTACACATGATTTACCACTTGCTGCGCAAACAGTGAGCCAAATGGTCGATAGCGTTTTGGCACTGCCTGAAGGCAGTAAATTAATGCTGCTTGCGCCTATAGTAAAAGAGCGTAAAGGTGAGCATGTTAAGTTATTAGAACAGCTATCAAGCCAAGGTTACATTCGCGCCCGTATAGATGGTGAAGTATGTGACTTATCTGATCCACCAACCCTTGAGCTTCATAAAAAACATACCATTGAAGTGGTTGTAGACCGTTTTAAAGTAAAAGATGGCTTACAACAACGCCTAGCAGAATCGTTCGAAACCGCACTTGAAATGTCTAATGGCGTTGCACATGTAGCATATATGGATGATAGCAGCGCTGAAGAAATTCTATTTTCAGCAAATTTTGCCTGCCCTACTTGTGGCTATGCAATGACTGAACTAGAACCGCGTTTGTTTTCGTTTAACAACCCTGCTGGTGCGTGCCAAACCTGTGATGGTTTAGGTGTACGCCAATATTTTGATCCTAATCGTGTAGTGCACAATCCTGAGCTCAGCCTTGCTGGCGGTGCAATTAAAGGCTGGGATAAACGCAGCTTTTATTACTATCAAATGCTACAAGCCGTTGCGGATCATTATAGTTTTGATTTAGATGTGCCTTATCAAGATTTAGACAGCGACTCGAAAAAAATTATTTTAGATGGCTCTGGTAGCACTAAAATTGCGTTTAATTACCGTAACGACCGTGGCGATTTAATTACGCGTAACCATGAGTTTGAAGGCGTTTTAAACAACATGAATCGTCGCTACCGCGAGACCGAGTCAAACTCTGTACGCGAAGAACTTGCTAAATACCAAACAAGCCAAGCGTGCCCTAGCTGTCATGGTTCACGTTTACGCGAAGAATCTCGAAATGTATTTATTGGGCAAACCAACTTACCTGCAATCACGTGCATGAGTATTGGTGAAGCCATGAGCTTTTTTGAAGGGTTAACACTCACCGGACAAAAAGGCCAAATTGCTGAAAAAATATTAAAAGAAATTCGCGACCGTTTATCGTTTTTAATTAATGTTGGCCTAAATTACTTATCACTTGAGCGAAGCGCCGACACTCTATCGGGCGGTGAAGCACAGCGTATCCGCTTAGCGAGCCAAATTGGTGCTGGCCTTGTAGGCGTAATGTACGTACTAGATGAACCATCTATTGGATTACACCAACGCGATAACGACCGCTTATTACAAACACTGGTCCATTTGCGCGACTTAGGTAACACCGTTATTGTGGTAGAGCACGATGAAGATGCTATTCGTGCCGCTGACCATATTATTGATATTGGCCCAGGCGCGGGCGTTCATGGTGGGCATATTATTGCTCAAGGTACACGCGACGATATTTTAGCAAGCAAAGAGTCTGTTACGGGCCAATTTTTATCAGGCGTACGTAAAATAGAAATACCAAAAGAACGCCACCCAACGAACGAAAAATGGCTAGAGCTATTTGGCGCTACAGGGAACAACCTCAAAAGTGTGGATTTAAAAATTCCATTTGGTTTAATGACCTGTGTTACCGGTGTATCAGGCTCGGGCAAATCAACGCTAATAAACGACACTTTATTTAAACTTGCTCATACAGAGCTAAATGGCGCAACCACTGCCGAAGCTGCACCGTATAAATCAATTAGTGGTTTGGATCATTTTGATAAAGTAATCGATATAGATCAAAGCCCAATTGGTCGTACTCCGCGTTCAAACCCGGCAACCTACACTGGTATATTTACCGGTATTCGCGAGTTATTTGCAGGTACGCAAGAAGCGCGCTCACGTGGCTACAAAGTAGGCCGCTTTAGCTTTAACGTTAAAGGCGGACGCTGTGAAGCGTGCCAAGGCGACGGCTTAATTAAAGTTGAAATGCACTTTTTACCTGATGTATATGTACCGTGTGACGTATGTAAGAGTAAGCGCTATAACCGCGAAACACTCGAAGTACAATACAAAGGTAAAAACATACACCAAGTGCTTGAGATGACTGTTGAAGACGCCCATGATTACTTTGATAAAATACCGGCTATTGCCCGTAAGCTTAAAACGCTGATGGACGTTGGTTTGTCGTATGTCCGTTTAGGTCAAGCCGCTACTACTCTCTCTGGTGGTGAGGCGCAACGTGTAAAATTAGCGCGCGAGCTATCAAAGCGTGATACCGGTAAAACACTCTATATATTGGACGAGCCAACAACAGGCTTACACTTTGCTGATATTGAACAGCTGCTTGTTGTGCTTCATCGCTTGCGCGATCACGGCAATACAATTGTGGTTATTGAGCACAATCTTGATGTTATTAAAACAGCAGACTGGGTTATCGATTTAGGACCTGAAGGCGGTGCTGGCGGTGGTGAAATACTCATTGCAGGTACACCAGAAGAAGTAGCCGAATGTGAGCGTTCACATACAGGACATTACTTAAAACCTCTCTTAAGTAAATAGAGGTTTTACTTACCATAAAGAAAGTCGGTGTTGAGTACTCTAGAGTTATAAAGTGGCGGGCAAATAAGCTTCTATATAAATATAATTCTATTAATCCGTATCATATAAAAAATGCCGCTTAATAAAGCGGCATTTTTTGTTTTTAAACTTATATAATTTAACCGCGAGGTATAAAACCAAGCGCATCGTATACCGACTTCAGTGTTTTCTCAGCGTGTACACTGGCTTTTTCAGCACCTGATTTCATTATGCTATCAAGTAGGTTTTGATCTTCTCTGATCTCTTTAAAACGTGCTTGAATCGGCTCAATCATGTTGACAACTGCATCAGCTGTATCTTTCTTTAAGTGGCCATACATTTTATCTTCATACTCAGGCACTAAGTCTTCAATTGAGCGCTTAGTTGCAACACTCAATAAAGTAAGCAAGTTTGACACACCTGGCTTTTCTGCGCGATCGAAGTAAATGCGCGCTTGCTCATCTGAATCAGTTACTGCTTTTTTAAGCTTTTTCACAATTTGTTTAGGCTCATCTAATAACATGATGTAACCATTTGGGTTTTCGTCAGACTTAGACATCTTTTTAAGTGGATCTTGCAAGCTCATTACGCGTGCACCAAACTGTGGAATGTACGGCTCTGGTAATTTAAATACGTCACCGTATAAATTATTAAAGCGTGTTGCTATATCGCGAGTCAGCTCTAAATGCTGCTTTTGATCATCCCCTACAGGTACTTGGTCAGCTTGGTATAATAAAATATCCGCCGCTTGCAATACTGGGTATGAAAATAAGCCCACGTTTACATTATTTGCATGCTTAGATGACTTATCTTTAAACTGAGTCATTCGATTAAGCTCGCCCATCTGCGCGTAACAATTTAATACCCACGCTAACTGTGCGTGCTCAGGTACTTGCGACTGTACAAATAACGCAGATTTTTCAGGATCAATGCCACATGCCGCGTATAGAGCAATACCATCCAACACACGAGAGCGCAGTAATTCAGGCTCTTGGCGAACCGTAATAGCGTGTAAGTCTACTAACATAAAGAAACTTTCGTGGTCTTCCTGTAACTTTAGCCACTGGTTAATAGCGCCAACATAGTTGCCTATTGTCATACCACCGGTTGGCTGAATGCCGCTTAAAACTACTGGTTTACTCATGATTTTCCTTTATTTTGCTTAATGAATAATATTTAACGCTGTGTTAGAACAGGTATTATATCTAAGAAGTTATCGCATAGGTACTGCGGATTATAATCCTCAAGATTTTCGCCTTGATTATAGCCGTAACTAAGTGCAATTACGTCTATATTAGCGGCTTTAGCGGCGAGTATATCGCTTTTTGAATCGCCTATCATTATGGCTTTATTGGGTTCAACATTTAGCTTTTTGCAAGCAAAAAGCAATGGTTCCGGCGATGGTTTTTTTGCCATATCATCACCGCAAATAATCACATCAAAGTGGCTTGTTAGCGCTAGTTTATCAAGTAGCTTTTCTGTAAATATACGGGCTTTATTTGTAATTAACGCTTTTGGCATACCACGAAGTGCCGCAAGGCCTGTTTCTACATGTTGGTACAATAAGCTGTATTCACCAACTTGATGCTCATAGTGCATATGAAACTGCGTTGTTGCTTTGCTACTTAGTGCTTCATCTAAATGTTCGCTAACTTGCATATCACCGCTTAAAGCGCGTTTTACTAGTACTTCAATACCATTACCTACCCAGCTTTCAACTAAGCGCTGACTAACAATAGGAAAAGCGAGTTCACTCAAGGTAAGATTAAGGGCAATGTATAAATCATAAACGCTATCAACCAAGGTTCCATCTAAATCAAATAAAGCGACATCGTACTTCATTATTTAACACTTCCGAGCTGCTCACGCATTTGATCTATCACCTCTTTGTAATCTGGTTGATTAAAAATAGCAGAACCCGCAACAAACATATCTGCACCCGCAGCTGCTGCAGCTGCAATGTTATCAACTTTAATGCCACCATCCACCTCCAAACGAATTTCACGACCTGATTCAACAATTCGTTGTTTAGTTTGGCGTAGTTTTTCAAGCGTGTGAGGTATAAAACTTTGCCCGCCAAATCCGGGGTTTACCGACATAAGTAAAATGACATCAAGTTTATCAATAACATGATCCAAATAACTTAAGCTGGTTGCAGGGTTAAACACTAAGCCCGCTTTACAACCATGATCTTTTATTAGCTGGATGGTGCGATCAACATGCTCACTCGCTTCTGGATGAAACGTAATAATTGAGGCACCCGCTTGTGCAAACTGGGGAATAAGGCTGTCGACTGGTTTCACCATTAAATGTACGTCGATGGGTGCTGTAATACCGTAATCTCTAAGTGCTTTACATACCATAGGGCCAATAGTTAGATTAGGTACATAATGATTATCCATTACATCAAAGTGCACCACATCGGCACCGGCTGCCAAGACTTTGTCGACGTCTTCACCTAGTTTTGCAAAATCAGCAGAGAGAATTGAAGGGGCTATCAAGTATTTTTGTTCTGGAGTAAACATAGTAAATCCATCAATGAATCATTTATTCCATAATGTAACTTAATTTGTGATGTTACCCAAGTTACTACAACAAAATAGTCGTAGCTTTAAAGTTAATTATTTAAAAGTTAAGTTATTATTTTATATAATTATTACCTATATTCAGTTAAATTTAAGTTTGTTATTTAATCAATTTTTGTTATGCTTAAAAAAGTAACAAATTATTAGGTTATATTATGCGGGCTTTTAAAATTGGGATATTAATTGCATCGGCAATACTATTTATTGGGGCGTTTAGTTTTGCTTCAGATAGCGAGCAAGAACTTAGCTCTGTAAATAGCTGCCAACATCAAAAAACTGTAAATGCATGTATCAAAATAGAAGATGACTCATCTTGGTTTTCTTGGGTTACCGGTGATAGCCGAAGCGCTCAGTTTCATTACCTTGATTTGTTAGAACTACTTACCAGCAACGAAGACTCTAAAAACACCTCATCTTTAAAGCCATTGTTTAAATAATGCTGCATTTTTTTAGCGCGATACAGAGTGTGTTAGCAGCATTTTTTGGTGTTCAATCTGAAAATAAGCGCCAAACAGATTTCAAACAACACTCCCTATTTTCAATTGCAATAATCGCTATTGTTTTCTTTATTCTATTTGTTGTCGCTATTTATGCCGTGGTCGTTCTGGTGTTAAATACATAGCCATCAGCTCATTGACTTTATTACGAGATCCCCCTTTAGGACTAATAGTACGTTTTACTTGAATTTGCTCAAGCGATGCTTGGCTGTAAATTTTACGAGTCCAGACGGTATCGTGATTCGAAATAAGTACGGGGGTATTATTTTCAAATGCAGCTTGTTCAGCTAAATTAGCTAAATTAGCTTGATCATCTAAATTGAACCCGCCTTTAGCATAAGATGTAAACGACGCTGTTTTGCTTAATGGTACATAGGGTGGATCGCAATATATAACGGCATTTTCGGGCACCAGTTTAAACACATCATCGTAACCTAAACACGTAAAGGTAGCTTGCTGCGCTTTTTCGGCAAAGAAATACATTTCTTTTTCAGGAAAATAAGGCTTTTTATATTTTCCAAAAGGTACATTAAAAATACCTTTTAAGTTATATCGACAAAGGCCATTATAACCAAAACGGTTCATGTATAAGAACAGCATTGATCGCTCATAAACATCGCGGCTTTGATTGAACTGCACACGATACTCATAGTAAGCGTCGGGGTGATTATTTAAATCTACAAATAGCTTTTTAGCATCACTGATAAACTCATCAGGAGAGTCTCTCAGTTCTTTATATAAGTTGATTAAATCAGCATTAATATCATTAAGAATATAGTGTTTAAAATTGCTATTTAAAAAAACTGAGCCCGCGCCAACAAAAGGTTCAACCAAAGTATCAGCATGCTTAGTTGCTTGCTTTAATCGCGCGTTAATATCATCAACTAGACTGTATTTTCCGCCGGCCCATTTAAGGAAGGCTCTACTCTTTTGCTGCATTGGGCTCTTTACTTCAATTCGGTGTTGCAAGATTTTACACTAAAGTCGTTTAATTTACTGATCTAGTAATGCAATTTCTTGTTTTATTTTATTAATTCTTTTATAGAAAGGCTTATTCTTTAAAATACCTATTGGCAAATTTTTCATCGCTAAGGTCGCATCACTTAAATTTTCGAAACTGCCGTATGTTATTACCCACCAAGCTTTATTATTTCTTTTTGTTTGATAAATATGCACCGTATTCTGTAGCTTATATTGAGCAATAAATTGAACACTCACTTGCTGCTGCGTAACTGCTAATAACTGAATAACAATATTAGCTTCTGGTTGCTTGAGGTACCATTGTTTTTCACTTTCGGGCTGACTAGTCTTATTAGTAATTTGTTTGCTGACTTTTGCAAGCGGTTCAATAACAGGAGTCGATTCTCTATCATTGCTAGCGACAATATCAATGCTCTCTTTAGGCTTTGTGAGGCTTTGCATTATTGCCGGCACATCATTATGAAGTGGTTTACGCTCAGCAATGCTTGGCTCAGCAATTACTTCGTCAGCACCAAAGGTAGAGCTGTTTGGTGTAGATAAAGCGCTTTTTACATTATCTTTTTCTAGCGACGATTCGGTAATCTGCTTTACAGAAATTGCTGTGGTACTAACCTCAACCTGCTCTTGCTGATAGTATTGTTGCCACCATTGAGTCATGTCTGATTTATATAAAAAACCTATAATTAAAAACATGATGATCAACATCAAAATAAGCAAATGCAAACGCCAAGATACCTTGTCTTTTACAACAACATCGGCAACGTGATCATTAGCTTGCCATGCGAGTAATAAACTTGGGTTTCCGTGTGCCTCAGTTAAAAACGCTTGAAATACGGGATCTTCATCATAAGGAAGGTCCTTAAAATACCATCCCATTAATTGCTTACTCTCACTCAGCGTTAGCGGCTCTAAATAAATTTCTACCGCATTATTCAAAGGTAACTTTGATGATGATGCAAGCATGATGTACAAAGTACTCGGGCTATTTTTTGCAAGTAATTCTAATTCAGACAAAAATTCTTCAGATAGATTTCGGCCGCCATCAAGCACCCATAAGCAGGGACCACAAGATTGCTGTTGTGATAGCTGGAAAAAATTTTCAGATAAAGTTAAGTTATGATCAACTAAAGGGGTCTTAAAACTTTGCTCCAACAAATTACTCATTAATTGAGTGTCAGTCATTTTTGCACTTGTCTGCACAAAAACTTTATTAAACTCGGTATATTTGTCAGTAATGAAAGTTTCGAGCATATAGCTTTTACCGAGCCCTGAAGTGCCCAATAAAACAATGAGGTTTTGCCCATATTCAAATTGCAGTGCGATTCTATCCACCAAAGCAGCACGGCTTGGTAAAATTTGTAGCTGCATTTATTGCTCGATTAAGTCTCGAACTTGGTCGTCAGATACATCATCAACTAATGCACATTGGCCAAATTGGGTGGGTAAAATAAAACGAATCGTTCCTTTTTTATTCTTTTTATCTTTACGCATGTGCGTTAGAAATTGCTCGCTTGTCATTTTTGTAGGTATTTTGGTAGGTAAGTTATACTGTGCAATCACATCAATAATACGTGTTACTTCGTCCACACTTAAATCTTCACGCGCATTCGCCAGCTTAGCCGCAAGTACCATCCCAGTAGCAACAGCTTCTCCGTGTAACCAAACACCGTACCCCATTTGCGCTTCAATCGCATGAGCAAATGTGTGGCCTAAGTTGAGTAGTGCTCGTAAACCATGTTCTTTTTCATCTTGAGCAACAATTAATGCTTTAATTTCACAACACCTAAAAATAATATGTTGCAAACAAACTTCATCTAATTGCTGTAAATCTGTCACATGTTGCTCTAAATAACTAAATAGATCGGTGTCGTAAATCAAACCATATTTAATTACTTCAGCCATACCAGCAGCAAACTCTCTGGCAGGTAACGTATGTAGTGATTGTGTATCGATAAAAACAGCTTGTGGCTGATAAAACGCCCCTATCATATTTTTACCTAGAGGATGATTTACAGCGGTTTTACCACCTACTGATGAATCAACTTGCGATAATAACGTTGTGGGTATTTGAATAAACGGCACACCGCGCTGATAACATGCAGCGACAAAGCCCGTTAAATCACCAACAACACCACCGCCCAATGCAATTAAGCACGTATCTCGGCCGCAATTGTTTTGAAGTAAAAAGGCAGATATTTTTTCAAACCATTCTAATGATTTATACTGTTCGCCATCAGGAATGATAAAAGAAAGTGGATTTAGCTCAGCTAATGAATCAAGTAGCTTTTGTAAATATAAAGGCGCTATTGTGTCATTAGTAATGATGATAGGCCGACAATCACCAATGTGGTGGACTAGGCGGCCATTATCTTGAAGTGCAGATTTACCAATGTATATAGGGTAACTTCGCTCGTCCAAATTAACAGTTAATTCAAGCATGCTCCGTTATTCCTTTATTATTAGTTTTTAAAAATCTAGTTTCTCGATGATTTGGTTAGCAACAACTTTAGCGCTTTGCTCATCAGTGCGTACAACAAAATCTGCCACTTCTTTATATAACGGTTCGCGTTCTTCTGCTAAGCGCTCTAATACATCACGAGGTGCTTCTTCTGTTTGCAGTAACGGGCGACGCTTGTCGCGTTGTGTGCGTGCAACTTGTTTTTCAATCGGTGTCTCTAGGTATACAACGATACCTCGAGCCGAAAGCTTGTTTCGAACTTCTTTACTCATTACTGAACCACCACCGGTAGCAAGTACAATACCTTGCATTTCCGTTAAGTCGCCAATAACAGATTCTTCACGAAGTCTAAAGCCTTCTTCACCTTCAAGATCAAACACCCATGCAATATCTGCACCTGTTCGGCGTTCGATTTCTTGATCAGAATCAACAAATTCAAGGTGTAATTGATCGGCAATGTGACGACCAATTGTGCTTTTTCCAGCCCCCATGGGGCCAATTAGAAATATATTACGTTTCTCAGCCATATCTTTTAGTACAAACGAACTCTAAAATTTGAAATAAAACCCCGCCTAACGACCTGGCCCCAAAATTAAGGAGGGGATTATCTCAGTAATTGCAGGAGCATTTCAAGTCAATTAGCATAAAAAGCTATATAACGAGCAATTAATCTAAATAATTACCCGTTGGTTAACAAAAAACTATCTTATTTTAATCAATTTGTATTTTTGGAGTCACGAAAATCAGTAATTCACGTTTTTCGTTAAACTCACTGGTACTCTTAAACAACCTTCCTAAGTATGGAATATCGCCTAAAATTGGTACTTTTTTAGTCGAATTTATAATTTGTTGCTGAAAAATCCCACCAAGTACGACTGTTTGGCCATTTTCAACAAGCACTTGTGTTTCTATTTGTTGAGTATCAATAGCAACAGCTGGACCAGTTCCAGTTTGAACTGTATCCCCTCGTGTATCTTGAGTGATAATTAAATCTAAAATGACTTTATTGTCAGGTGTAATATGTGGTGTTACTTGCAAACTTAACACTGCTTTTTTAAAGCTCACCGTTGTCGCACCACTTGAAGCCGATTCAACGTAAGGGATTTCAGTCCCCTGCTCTATACGTGCCTGTTGTTGATTTGCTGTAGTGATACGAGGACTCGCGATAATTTCGCCTTTATTTTCTTCCTCAAGTGCAGTTAACTCTAAATCAATCAATGTCCCATTGGCAAGCTTCGCAATATGCATACCTATACTTGCTGACGGATTTGCAACGGGTAAGTTTACATTTAATCTATCTGATATAGCTGGGATAACACCATTAGAAATTGTGTTAGCCCCTTCCAATGTGCCCGATATACCATCACTACCTTGCTGATCACTAAAGCCCAAAATCACACCTAAGTCTTCTTTTACGTTATCGCGCACTGTGACCATGCGGGCTTCTATTACAACCTGCTTAACTGCTATATCGAGGGTTTCGACCATCCGGCGCACACTTTCAATGCTTTTTGCGGTGTCCTTTATCAATAATGTATTCGTGCGCTTATCAACAGAAACACTTCCCCGTTGAGTGATGATACTATTGGTATCTGTTTTTAGTAGATCGGCAAACTCCTCAGCTTTAGCATAATTTAGACGAATATACTCGCTATATAGCGGCTCTAAATTTTCAACATCTTGCTTTGCCTTTAAATCTTTTGCCTCTCGCGCCGCTAGTTCCTCTGAGGGAGCAACCATTAATATAGAGCCATCCATGCGCTTATCAAGCCCTTTAATACGAAGCACTACATCAAGCGCCTGATCCCATGGCACACCATCTAATCGTAGCGTAATATTGCCTGTCACTGAGTCACTGGTCACTAAATTAAAGTTATTGTAACCTGCTATAATTTGTAACACAGCTCGAACAGAAATATCTTGAAAATTTAAGGTCATTGGGCGACCTTGATACTCTTTACCACCATCTAAATAAGCATTTTGAGCATCGTCTTTTTCTACTGTTAATGTAAAAATATTATCTATTTGTTGATAAGTGAAAGTGAATGCTGCATTTGGCTCAATAACTATTTGGGTTAGACCCTCTTTTTTGAATGTTTCTATTTTACTAACAATCGTTCCAAAATCGAGCACGTCTAGCTCATACAGTAAATCATCTAAAATATCAGTATGGTGAAAGTCAGCGATAATTTTACCGCCACTTTCATGTACCTCTATTGCCGCTTGAGTATCTTGTAAAAAAACAAGCACCTTCGCTTCACCTTTTTCACCTCGACGGAAATCTATCGATTGAACGCGGTTAATATAATTACCCGCTATTTCTTGAGAGTTAGTATTTTCACCTTCAACAATATGCTCTGTTAATGGATTATCAGAAACCCGTAAAGAAACAAGATTGTTATGGATTTGTGTTTCATAAATTTTCAAACGCTCAAGATTGACGATAACTTTTAAGCCATTACTTGTTAGCGCGCTAGTAACACTCTTGATGCCCGCTTGATTAACCGGTACATTTTCTAATCCCTCCTCCAAGTGAGCAGCACTGAATAACATTTCTATACGTGCCGGATTATTAAAAACTTGGATTTTAGGCTCTTGAATTAATTCTTCGTCAAATACCAGCTGTAACTCAGTTTCACCTTTAAGCAGTGGGTTATAACGAACATCATAAAGTAACGGTGTTGCGATAGCGGAGTTAGCTGTAAACACACTCACGATAACAAATAAAATTATCGAGATGCGGTTAAGCCAAGGAACATCCTTATGCATGCTGTTTTTACCTTTTTTCTTATTAATTTGCGCCATCAATTGCCGCCTCTAACATTTCCAATTTCGTCAGGCGCTCTTTCCAACAACCAGACCCATCAGGGATTAATTCTACAAGCTCTATATAGTCATTCGTTACTAATCTTACCTTTCCATCATAACTGCCTAAATGGTTGCCAACGGTTACCCGGTGCAAAGTGGCGTCAGCAGCAGTAATAAGTGCCCATACTTGTTCAGCTGATCCGATTGTGCCTTTCATTGCCAAATTATCCAACGGGTATTTTTCCAGCACTTCGCGTGTACGCTCTGGATCTGGATGCAAACAGTTTTTAATTTGTGTTAGTTTATTTTGAATAATCTCTGGTTGCGGTGCTACAAAAGGGCTTCGCAATTGTTTTGCGTTATATTCAAAATGTTCAAATTTTAATAATTCAGGAATTGAGTCAACTTTAGGCGTTGTACTCGCTTTAACTTGGTCAATAAATTCTTTTTGCTCAGATATGTCATCGTTACACCCGCATAGCACAAGGGCCAGTACTGAAGTTAAAAACAAGCGCTTCATTTTTGCAGACCTTCTTCATAACGATATGTTTTTGCCACTACGCTAAATGTTAACTGTTTTTCACCTGATGATGAAATAGAAAAGTCGTGCAAACTAACAATACGGGGGAGTTGCGCTACTTTACCGACAAATTCACCAAACTCATGATAGGTTCCTACCACTTCTATCTTTATTGGTAATTCAGTATAGAATTCTTTTTCAACTTCAGGTAACCACCCTATTTTTAAGAATGTTAAGCCACTAGTTGTTCCTACATACGACAAATCATCTAATAAACCAGGGGTTTCATTTGAAGTAGGTAAGCGCTTTAATAATTTAGAAAATTTATCTTCCATTTCAAGCATTTGTTGACGATAAATATCAAGTTTACTGCCCACTGCATACTTTGTACGGTAAGTCGTTCGTAACTCAACTTCTTTTGCAACAGCATTGTGATAACTATTAATTTCATCAGAAACCAATAAGCTATAGCTAAAAAACAACACAAGGCTCGCAATAAATGTGCAGCAAATGGCCTTAACTGCGATAGGCCATTCACTGATGTTATCAAGCTCTATTTCATTCCAATCAATATCATTAAGTGCTTTAAAATCAAGGTTCATTGTTAACTTCACCAATTTTATTGAATGGTTTTACATAAAATTCCATATTAAAGTCACTCAGTAGGCTCGATGATTTATTACCAGCAACAATACCTTGCATTGATGGTCGTTCTAATAGGTATGAGCTTTGCACTTGGCGAAGCATAGTCGACAAACGATTATTAGATTCGCTACGCCCTAAAACATGAATTTGGTTACCTCTGCGCTCTAGCTTTGTAAAGTAAACGCCCGCTGGGACAATTTTTGCCACCTCATCCATGATTTGAGTCCCTAAATTACGACTACTTTGTAGCTCTTCTATTAAACGCATTCTTTGTTGTAAGTTCTCTTTTTTCTTATCTAAGTCTCTAATATCAGTGATTCTTTTATCAAGTTTGTTAATCTCTGCACTGAGATAACTATTCTTTAAATTTTGCCCATCTTTTAAAGCTCCATAAAATGAACTCAACAAATACATGCTCGCAAAACATACAATGACAATGGCAATTAAAATGGTGACAAATTTCTTCTTCGACTCTTGGCGCTGTTCCTCACGCCAAGGCAGTAAATTTATATGTGGCACGATGAAAACCCTCTCAATGCCAATCCTGTAGCAATTGCAAATTGCGTTTTATGTCGCTGCATTACATTACGATCAACCTTAGGAGATATTTCCATATTATCAAAAGGTTCAACAACCACAGAGTGGATACCCAGCTCTTCAATTAACAGACGATCGACTCCCTTAATCATGGCAGTACCTCCTGTTAAAACAATATAATCAACTTGATCTTTACCGCTGGTTGTTAAAAACATTTGCACGGCTCTGCGTACTTGTTGAAGTAACGATGTCTGAAATGGCGCAAGTACTTCGAAAGTATAATTTGGAGGCAAATCGCCCGTTGTTTTGCCAATTTCAGCTTCATCAAAACCTTTATTATAATAAGCAACAATGCTGTTTGTATATTGATCGCCGCCAAACATTTGATCTCGGGTGTATATAGTCTCTCCTGCTTGCACAATACTTACAAGCATAAGCACCGCGCCAATATCAACAACAGCTACGCATTTATTAAATGCATCACTAGGTAGTTGCTGATAATAAACATCCATTGAGCGACTAAGCGCGTAACTTTCTACGTCTACAACCTTCGCTTCTAAATTTGCAACCTCAAGCGCACCAACACGGGCTTCCACACTTTCTGTCCGCGCAGCTGAAAGTAGTACGTTCATCTTACTTGGATCGGCTTCGTTTATTGAGAGCTTTTCAAAATCAAGATTTACTTCATCGAGGGGGTAAGGAATTAAGCTGTCTGCTTCAATTTCTATTTGCGACTCCAATTCAGCATCGGTTAATGACACATCCATAAAAATCACTTTTGTGATAACAGTTTGGCCTGAAACAGCAACAGCGGCAAATTTTAACGATCTTGGTAGTTTTCTTTTCAACTTAATAATTACATTGCCAATCGCTTCAATATCTTGAATGGCGCGTTCACTCATTGCACCTTTTGGCATTGGCTCAATGGCAAGCGCCTCTAGCCGAAATCCAGTTTCAATTTCACTTAAAAGTACCGCCTTAATGGAATGCGATCCAATATCAATTCCGACCATCATAGTCGACGGTTTTTGAAATAGTTGACTTAGCATGTTTGCAACTTGACCTTTGTTTTAATAATAAACAAGTTATAATTTTTATCTGAAAAAATATTATTCATTTTTTAATCAATATATACTAGCAGTCTCCATGCATAATTGGGAGTCAATTTAGGGAAATATAAGTGATTTTATTAAAACGAACTTTACAATTTTTTATCATTTGCACGTTACTTGGACTGATCACTTTAATCAGCCTTTATTATTACGTTAAATCGGATATCCCTAGCGTTCAAGTTTTGAAAGACGTGCAACTGCAAACCCCCATGCAAGTATTCACTAAAGATGGGCTTTTAATAAATCAATTTGGCGAAAAACGACGTATTCCCGTTACTATAAACGAAATACCAACACCTTTAATCAATGCTTTTTTAGCAACAGAAGATAATCGGTTTTACAGCCACATTGGTATAGATCCTATCGGAATAGTACGCTCGGCGTTAGTACTTATTTCTACTGGTGAGAAAAAACAAGGTGCTAGTACAATAACAATGCAATTAGCGCGTAACTTTTTCCTTACCCGCGAAAAAGCGTATATCCGTAAAGTTAAAGAAATATTTATTGCGCTACATATAGAAAATATATTAACAAAAGATGAAATCCTTGAACTTTATCTAAACAAAATAGAATTAGGCAATCGTGCATTTGGTATTGGTGCCGCCGCACAAGTGTATTACGGAAAAGAATTAAAAGATTTAACACTTGCACAAATGGCAATGATCGCAGGTTTACCTAAAGCACCGTCAGCACTCAATCCTATTCGTAACCCCACACGTGCAAAGTCTCGTCGTAATGTAGTACTTGGCCGCATGCTGACAGAAAAGTACATAACGCAGTCCGAATATAATGACGCAACAAATCAACCTATAACCGCTTATTTTCATGGGGCAGAAATTGATTTATATGCACCTTATATATCTGAGATGGTACGTGCAGAGATGGTTGCCCGTTACGGAATTGATAAAGCGTATAATTCTGGCTATAAAATTTTTACAACGGTTGAATCTAAAGTACAACAAGCAGCACAAACAGCACTGATCAATAATTTGCACAACTATGATATGCGACATGGCTTTAGAGGCCCTGTAAAGGTGTTGTGGGAGCAAGAAACTCAATCAGTACTTAGCAAATCACAAATTATTAATGAGCTACAAAACGTACAAGAACTAGGCTCTCTAAAAATCGCGGTTGTAGTTGCTGTTAATGAAAAAACAGCTGATGTTATTCTCAAAAATGGTACGCAAAGCACACTTACTTGGGATAATTTAAAATGGGCGCGTAAATACATTACGCGTTACCGCCAGAGCTTTGCACCAAAAGCGGCGACCGACATCCTAGCACCAGGTATGCAAATATGGCTTCGTAAAAATAATGACGACAGTTATTTGCTAAGCCAAATACCTGAGCCATCAAGTGCGATTGTATCGCTCAATCCTCAAGACGGACGCATTAAAGCAATTGTAGGTGGTTACAGTTTTGAGCAGAGCCAATATAACCGAGCGGTGCAAGCTAAACGCCAAGTGGGTTCAAACATTAAACCTTTCATTTATTCGGCAGCGCTTGAAAAGGGTTACACCTTAGCGTCTATATTAAATGATGCGCCTATAAATTTATGGGATAAGGGGCAAGGCGTAGCATGGCGCCCAGAAAACAGCCCCGCTATTTATAATGGACCGATTCGTATTCGCCGCGCTTTAGCACAATCTAAAAACGTTATTTCCGTACGTTTGCTTCGTGGTGTAGGGCTGCAACGTACCGCCGATCACTTACTAAAATTTGGCTTTAAAGATGAAGATATAAACCGCAGTGAATCATTAGCACTAGGTAGTGCATCAATAACTCCACTTGAACTAGCCCGTGGTATGAGTGCATTTGCCAATGGTGGGCACCTAATAGAACCTTATTTTATCTCTGAAATTCAAGACCCCTACGGCAATATATTATTTAAAACAAACCCTGTTGTTGTATGCGATGAAGAAATGAATAAAGCAACAACTATCCCTACTAACTTTACAACTCAAAATAATGAGAATGAAACTAACCAAATCACACAATGTGCGCCACGTATTATTTCTAAGCAAAATGCATTTTTAATTGCTGACGCTATGCACAGTGGTATTTGGGGCGGAGGTAGTTGGGCGCAAAAAACTGGCTGGAGCGGTACGGGGTGGCGTGCTCAAGCATTAGATCGCCGCGATCTTTCTGGCAAAACAGGCACGACTAATAACTCCGTTGATACTTGGTTTAGTGGATTTAATAAAAATGCGCTAACCTCTGTTTGGGTTGGCTTTGACAACCCTGGAAACCCTTTAGGTCGTTCAACATACAATAATAATCTTGATAGTAGTCAAATATCAGGAGCTGAGTCTGGAGCAAAAACAGCTCAACCAGCATGGATTGAATTCATGAAAGCCGCACTTGAGGGCGTACCAGAGGCGCCGATAGAGCCACCTGAAGGTCTTATTTCAATTCGAATTGATTTAGCGACTGGCTTGTTAAGCCATAAAAATGACTATACCAGCCGGTTTGAATACTTTGATAAAGGCACTGCACCAACGAAATACGTACTTTCGCAGCCAACTGATATTTTTGAAGAAGAGACTAAAACTGAAGAAGAGCTATTTTAGGTTACTTTCGCAAATAAACAGGCAGCTAATTTAGCTGCCTGTTTGCTTTTGACTATATGCTATCACTTTAAATTTTGCATCAGCCAATATAAATCTGAGTGAATGCCAGCTGCTGTAACTTCCTTTCCAGCACCTGGACCCTGAATAACTAACGCGTTATCGCTGTACCATTGACTGTTAATTACAAATATATTGTCGCCAGGTGTTAAGTTCGCCAAAGCATTGCCTTTTGCTACATAACTGATACCAACCTTCGCGGTTACTTTACCTTGATTTATTTCTAATAACCCCGTGTAACGAAGAACTGAATTCTCTAATTGCGCTTTATGGGCATGCGCTTTTATAAATTCATCTAACTGATCTTTTTGATCAATAAAATCATTCCAACTACCTTGAGCCAGCTCATCGGGCATAAGTGCCGATAACGCTATATCGTCAAGGTCTAATTTAATGCCCAGCTCACGCGCTAAAATCAGCAACTTGCGCTGCATATCTCGACCCGATAAATCCTCTCTAGGGTCAGGCTCTGTAAAGCCCATATTTTGTGCTTCGAGCACTAAATCAGAAAATGCTTTTGAACCATCATATTTACTACATAACCACGATAATGTCCCTGAGAAAACACCTTCTATGCGCGTAATTTTGTCGCCACTATTTTGTAAATCAGCGAGTGCAAAGTTAATTGGTAAACCAGCTCCAACACTTGTGTTATAGCGCCAATGCAAGTTTTTTTCTGTAATGCTTTTACACAGTGATTCATACCAAATAGTTGGAGCTGTTCCTGCATATTTATTAGCGCTAATTAAATGGCAATTGCGTTCAACAAGATCAGTATATAACGCACTAAATTTTTCACTGGCGGTTATATCAACAACTACTTTATGCTCATAATCTAGCTCATTGATCGCGCTCAATAAATCATGTTCATTGTAGTTATTTGCTTCATGTTGCCATTGAGTTTTCCATTGTACTGTATTGATACCACTGGCATTAAATAGCATCTGTGTCGAGCGCACTAACCCCACAAGTTTGACGCTAAAGTTATCCGATAAACGATCGAGTTGAGTAGATAGCTGCTCAATAAATACTTCACCGACATTACCCAGCCCTGCCACTATCAGCGCAACTTCTTGCCCTTTATTAATAAGCTTATCGTGTAATATACTTAAAATATCACTATCAATTAATTGATCTGTCAGTAGTAATACATAGCCATCACCTTGATGTACAAAACGAGGCTGAATACTTTGTAGGTTGAGTAAATCAAGGGCATGTAAAGCTAACGTATTTACGTCCTGCTCAGGAGCTAAAACCGCACAACCATTTAAATTCGATTCACTAATATTCGCTCTGCCAGCGAAGTAGCTTACTACCTGATACGTTGAAGCTGCTGGTACCACTAAATACGTATCTCCATTTTGACTAAAATGATGAAGGCTGTGCTGAATAAGCTGGCTAACATGAGTAACCTCACCTTCACTCAGACCTTCAATAACTAATAAATCGACATTCTGTAAGGTTGTTATAAAACGCTTTTGTTTTACACAGCCTTCTTTAACTATATCGGTTTGGCTGGCTTGTACATCGTAACTACTGCGCACAGCAAGTTTTATGTCGGTATTTTTAAGTGGGGATAGTGTTTTTGCATGCAAAACAGGATTGCCTAATCTGGCTAGCAAATTCGCTTGCCCGCGACACACTTTTGCGTACTTAATCGCTTTATTTACTTTACGGGGATCGGCGCTAAATATACCTTGCGTATCAGTCCAGATACTTACGTGCTTTGCATTACAGTAACTTGCTAATAAAGTCGCGCTGTAATCGCTGCCATTACGCCCAAGCGTTACGGTATCACCAAGGCTGTTGGACGCAATGAACCCAGTGACGACATTAATTTTATTACTGGCAATTAACTCACTACATTGTTGAATATTTTGCGCATGTAATAATTGCCCGTCATTTAAGATAAACAGATTTCTGGCATCTTGCAGGCAAGCTTCAACATTAAGCTGCTGTAAATAAGCGGCCAATAAACGCGCCGACCATAATTCCCCATGAGCAAGCAATGCAGATTCTTGTAACTGTCCATTTTGAGCAAGCTCAGCGATTAAATTTAACTCTTCGTTTAATGTATGTAATGCATTGCGCTTAACATCTGCGCGCAGTAATTGTTCAATTAAATCACCTTGATGATTACTCAACTGCAACACAATATCAGCAACAGCTTGCGTGTCTTTTTGTTGATAGCTTTGCCACAAAGTTACTAAGGTATCGGTTGTTTTACCTGATGCCGACACAACCACACAATCACCTAGTTGAGTGTGCCCTAAAATAATTTTTGCCACACTTTGATAACGTTCGGCCGACCCTAAGCTCGAACCGCCAAATTTATGTACACAGTTAACCATATTGTACCAATCCATTTTAATCACCAAAGTGCCGGATGAGCAGCACTTAATTTAACATTGTTATTAGAAACGCCAGCCCTTTTCCCTGCGTGACTTTCGTTCTTTTTATACCCTGGTTTAACAAGATTAAATACGCGATCAAAGTCTGCAAGTAAATCATGTATATCTTCAATACCAACCGAAATACGGATAAGCGTATCGCCCACCCCCGCTTCTAAGCGTGCTTCTTCTTCCATTCCTGCATGAGTCATTGTCGCAGGGTGGCAAATTAGACTCTCCACTCCCCCTAATGACTCAGCTAAACTAAACTCTTTTAAGCTTGTTAAAAATGCAGCCGCATCGTGTATGTCGCCTTTAATATCAAAGCTAACCATGCCACCAAAACCAAGCTGCTGTGCTTTCGCTAATTCATGTTGAGGATGCGACTCAAGACCTGGATAATAAACTTGGCTAACAAACTCAGATTCTTCAAGATACTTAGCAATTGCTAATGCGTTTTCTTGGTGCTGTTTTAAACGGATATTTAAGGTACGCAAACCTCGTAATGTTAAGTAGCTATCAAAAGGTGCCCCTGTAATACCAATATTATTTGCCCACCAAGCAAGTTCATCACCCAGTGCTTGTGTTGCGGTTATGACTGCACCACCAACAACATCCGAATGGCCATTGATATACTTAGTTGTAGAGTGCACGACAATGTCTACTCCAAATTTAATTGGGTTTTGTAATGCTGGTGACAAAAATGTGTTATCTGCTGCAACCAATGCACCGCATTGTTTTGCAATTTCAGTGACCGCTTTAATATCAGTTAAACGTAATACTGGGTTACTGGGTGTTTCTATCCAAATTAATTTTGGTTTAATCTCTAATATTTGATCAAGGCTCTGTTGTTTAGTTAAGTCTAAAACTTTAAGTTTTAATAAGCCGCGCTTTTGTAATGAAGTAAATAAACGATAACTACCACCGTAACAGTCGTGTGGGATCACCAATGTATCGTCGTGATTAAGTAGCTGCGTAGCTAAATGCACAGCAGCCATGCCTGTAGCTGTAATAATGCCACGCGCCCCACCTTCGAGCTCTGCAAGCGTTTCAGCTAAAATATCACGATTAGGATTACCGCTACGGCCGTAATCATATTGGCGCTTAGTATCAAAATCAGCAAACGAATACGTTGTCGACAAATAGAGTGGAGCCACCACTGCACCATGCTGTTTATCAGCCTCTATACCGCTACGCACTGCAATAGTTGCTTTATTTTTTCCACTCATACTTGTCACCTAATTAATTTGGATGTTTAGACGTCTAAAAGAGTAGTTTATTCAATTTAAGAAGTCAAAACATTTAAACCGCTAGATGGCTAAATAACAAGTATTTGACTATCTTTTTTAAATCGATAGAATTTCACGCATATTCACACGCTTTTATCTTGTGTGAGCAATTAATAATCTGAGGCAACGATACATCTTATGGCTAAATGGAATGGTGAGTATATTCACCCATACGCAGAACACGGTAAAAAATCAGAACAAGTTAAAAAGATCACCGTTTCGATCCCACTAAATGTATTAAAAGTATTAACTGATGAACGTACACGTCGTCAAATTAGTAACCTACGCCATGCGACAAACAGTGAACTATTATGCGAAGCTTTTTTACATGCATTTACAGGCCAACCTTTACCTAATGACGACGATTTACGTAAAGATAATGCCGAAAAAGTACCTGAAGAAGTGAAAAAAATAATGCAAGAAATGGGGCTTGAAGTACCTGTTTTAAATGAAGATTAAGCGTTTAAAAAACATAAAAAACCTCAGTAATTACTGAGGTTTTTTTATAACTGAATTTTACTGCATATTTTACTGCATACTTTACTGCATACTTTACTGCATACTTTACTGCATACTTTACTGCATATAGTTTTCAGGTAGCTCAATACGCGCTACACCCGACTCAACAGCAGCAAGAGCAACCGCTCTTGCTATACGTGGAAGTAAACGTGGGTCCATCGGCTTTGGAATAATATAATGAGCGCCAAATTCTAACTTATCTACACCTGCGGCTTTTAATACTTCAGCCGGTACAGGCTCTTTAGCAATACTGCGAATAGCTTCTACTGCGGCTATTTTCATTTCGTCGTTTATCGCGCTTGCACGAACATCAAGTGCGCCACGGAAAATAAACGGGAAACATAAAACATTGTTAACCTGATTAGGGTAATCAGAGCGCCCTGTTGCCATAATTAAATCGCTACGTGCGCTGTGTGCGAGTGCAGGATCTATTTCAGGATCTGGGTTTGAGCACGCAAACACAACCGGCTTATCAGCCATTAACTTTAAATCTTCAGCACCTAATAAATTAGGTCCCGATACACCAACAAATACATCTGCGTCTGCAATTACATCTTGCAACGTACGTTTATCGGTATTATTGGCAAACAATTGCTTGTACTCATTTAAATCATCACGGCGTGTGTGAATAACCCCTTTGCGATCTAACATATAGATATGCTCGCGTAGTGCACCACACTTAATTAGTAACTCCATACACGCAACAGCAGCGGCACCGGCCCCTAAACAAACAATAGTCGCATCTTCAATTGACTTTCCCTGTACCTCAAGCGCATTAAGCATACCTGCTGCGGTAACAATGGCGGTGCCGTGTTGATCGTCATGAAAAACTGGAATGCTACAGCGCTCAATTAACGCTTTTTCGATTTCAAAACACTCTGGTGCTTTAATATCTTCGAGATTAATACCACCAAATGTATCTGCTATATTTGCAACTGTATTTATAAAGTCTTCGGTAGTACGGTGCTTAACTTCAATATCAATCGAATCTAGGCCTGCAAAACGCTTAAATAATAAAGCCTTGCCTTCCATTACGGGTTTAGATGCGAGTGGCCCTAAATTACCCAGACCTAAAATTGCAGTACCATTAGTAATGACCGCAACCATATTACCTTTACCGGTATATTTATAAGCATTTGCAGGATCAGCAGCAATTTCACGCACAGGTTCAGCAACACCTGGGCTATATGCTAGGGCTAAATCTTGAACCGTTTCGGCAGGCTTGGTTAGCTCAATGCTGATTTTTCCTGGAACGGGATGAGAATGGTAATGTAGTGCTTGTTCACGAAAGTCTGACATAACGCGATTGTATCCTGCAATTTAAGTTAAAGTGAGAGGTGTTGTCTGGGTTACGATACCCTTATTATTTTTAAATTCCAAGCAATATCAGGTCTATCCTGTTATATGCTAGATTCATTGATTTTAAGAGGTTTTTCAGTAACTTTGCGAAGATATACTGACATTTCATAAATAGAAATTCATATAAAAAGAATTTTAGAGGTACTTTTAGCCGCGAGTCGTTTTCTCTAAAAACGACTGTCAAATTTTTAGTATAAATAACTATAAACAGCTTAATACTCTACTTTAAAAACATTTATCTTCACGTTAGCTACATTTAACAACTTAGTTAAAAATTGAACACTTCAAAATATAGAGACTATTGCGTACTTTGTCTGCAAAGGTTTATGCATACTCAGAATAAGAACAGGAAATAGTTATGCAAAGAAGATAACGTCAAAATAGGCAGGAAAAGTAAATAAAAGATGAATTTTAGACATAAAAAAAGCACCCTAAGGTGCTTCCTTTAACTAAATAGAAAAAATTACTTCTTGCTACCAAGTGCACCGAAACGCTTGTTGAAACGATCAACACGTCCGCCAGTGTCTAAAACTTTTTGCTTACCAGTGTAAAACGGATGACACGCAGAACATACGTCTAAGTGAATGTTTTTACAAAGAGTAGAGCTTGTTTCGAATTCATTTCCGCATGAACATGTTGCTGAAATTACTTCGTACTTAGGGTGAATACCTTCTTTCATAGAAACCTCTAGTTAAGGCCGCATCGCTCTCCAAACCCGTAGTTTGGTACCATACGTCGTTAAAACAAATTTGTTGGTGGCGGATTTTATCCAACAACTACCAAGCACACAAGGTTTAATTATATTTTTTGCTAAAAAAGTAATCAAATAATAAAACGGTTATAATTTGCTAGTAGGTTTTTAACCGTATATTTAGTACATTACACCATTAATTTTATTAGTTGAGTTGTTATGCGTTTTGTTGAAGTTGCTATAAAAGTCCCGTTACCGCGCACCTTTGATTATAAAGTAGATGAACAGCTCTCAGGCTTGGTTTCGGATCTAAAGCCTGGAATGCGTGTTTTAGTCCCTTTTGGCAACCAACGTAAAGTGGCCGTTATATTAGCTTTAAAAACCAGCACTGAAGTTCCTGAAAATAAAATTAAAAGTATTCTTGAAGTCATTGACGATGCTCCTATTTTATCTACGCAACACTTAGCGCTTCTTAGCTTTACCGCTCGTTATTATTGCTACCCTTTGGGCGAAACGATTCATATAGCCCTGCCTAGTGCACTACGCCAAGGTGAATCACCAGACAAAACAAGCATTAACATGGTAATGCTTACCGAAAAAGGCGCTAAAGTACCGTCATTAAAAGCCAAAACTCAACTCAACTTATTGAAGCAGTTATCACAATCAGGTAAGTCGTCTTTAACTGAACTAAAAGCCTTAGGCTTTAGCAAAAAAACCATCGATAGCCTCATTGATAAAGAACTTGTCACACAAACTATCGAACACGATAACCAATGGCAAAGCATTACCCCCAAAGTGGGTAGCAAACCAATTCTTAATAAAGAGCAAGCGGTTGCCTGTACGGCGATTAATCAAAGCAAAGGCTTTAGCAGCTTTTTATTGGAAGGTGTGACAGGCAGTGGTAAAACTGAAGTATATTTACAGTGCCTTGAAGAGGTATTAAAGCGTGGTGAGCAAGCCCTCGTATTAGTTCCCGAAATAGGTTTAACCCCCCAGACAGTTAATCGCTTTCGTCGCCGCTTTCCTGATACACCCATTATGCTTTGGCATTCAGCCCTGACCGATAACGAAAGACTCCAAACATGGCGATTTTGCGAAAAAGGCAGCTGTGCAATCGTAATAGGCACTCGCTCGAGTATCTTTCTGCCCTTTTTGCAACTCGGTATGATAGTGGTTGATGAAGAACACGACTCTTCATTTAAGCAGCAAGATACCCTTCGCTATCATGCTCGTGATTTAGCCGCATACAGAGCATTTCAGCATAAAATTCCACTCATATTAGGCAGTGCTACGCCCGCGCTTGAAACACTTCACAAAGCGATTAATAATAAATATCAGCTATTGAGCCTAACTGAGCGTGCACAAACCGCGACCGACAACCAATTCAAATTACTCGACATGAAAGGCCAGCCCGATCAAGCTGGTATAGCCCATGCAAGCCTTGCCACTATGCGTCAGCATTTAAATCGTGGTAAACAGGTGATGGTATTTTTAAATCGCCGAGGCTTTTCGCCCACGCTTATTTGTCATGAATGCGGCTGGCTAAGCGAGTGTAAACGCTGTAGCACTAGCGCAACGTTTCACAAAGCGATTGGTCAAATGATTTGCCACCATTGTGGCGATCAATACCCGGTGCCTCATCAATGTCCTGATTGTGGCAGTACGCAAATATTCCCCAACGGCAAAGGTACAGAGCAAATAGAAGAGTTTTTATCAACTGAGTTCCCTGATACGCCGATCACGCGCATTGATCGCGATTCAACTCGTCGTAAAGGGAGTCTTGAAAAAGCACTTGATGAAATTAACTTAGGGGGAGCACGTATTTTAGTTGGCACACAAATGCTTGCCAAAGGTCATCACTTTGCAGATGTCAGCTTGGTGCTTATTTTAGATGTAGATAGCGGTTTATACTCCTGTGACTTTAGAGCAACCGAACATTTAGCTCAGCTTGTTACACAAGTAGCAGGACGTGCTGGGCGCTCTGGAGAACCTGGCCAAGTACTATTGCAGACCCACTTTCCTGAGCATCCACTTTTACAAGACTTGGTTAACAATGGATATCAAGACTTTGCTCGCTTTGCACTGAGTGAACGCGATGATGCCGATCTCCCTCCAATTACAAATATGGCTATTGTTCGTGCTCAAGGACATAGCATTAAGCAAGTCGTCGACTTTTTGACTGATTTGGTTCCAGTCAATGGGGTATCTGGTATACAATTGCTCGGCCCGATACCTGCGCCTCTAGAAAGGGTCGCAGGTATGTATCGTTTTCAGTTACATATTCAAGCGCAAGATCGCCGCATACTGCACCAATATCTTGCGCAAATGGTTGATTATTTAAGCTCAAGCAAACTCGCACAAAAAGTCCGCTGGAGCTTAGACGTAGACCCTATAGACATGATTTAGGTTAAGGCCAAAATAACGCTATGGCACAGCACGATTACATTAACAAAAAACCAGCAAACAGAAAAAACAATAAGCAAGCACCTGCGAAAAAACCATTTCCGATTTTTTTAGTGAGCATTGCTCTTTTACTTGTAGGCGGTTTCGTCTACGGGTTATGGTTTATTAAAAGTAACGCCGATCCTAAGCTGGTAGAAAAGCAGGCTAACCCGACGACAGCTGAAAAAAAAGTCGAAGTGGTTATCCCACGTACGCCCGCATTTATTAAAGAAATTAGAAACCACGAAATTCAAGTTGAGGTAAAACAGCTTGAGCAAAAAGGTCCTTACGTTATGCAATGTGGTTCATTTAAAACCCACGCCCAAGCCGAATCACTCAAAGCTAAAATTGCATTTGCAGGACTTATATCTGAAATTAAGCAAGAAGGCACTTGGCACAAGGTGCGTTTAGGGCCTTATAAAACCAAACGCCAAGCCGAAAGTGATAAAAACAAGCTTAAACGTGTGAATATAGTCAGCTGCGGAATTTGGAACTGGACTTGAAAATAAACCATTCACCCATATAACCTCATCATAATCGTTTTTTACGAGTTGTCTCTACAGCTCGATGATGAGGAATAACATGACTACTATCGTAAGTGTACGCCGCGGCGACAAAGTTGTAATCGGCGGTGACGGCCAAGTATCTCTTGGTAACACCGTAATGAAAGGCAACGCCCGTAAAGTTAGACGCCTTTATAATGGCAAAGTAATTGCTGGCTTTGCCGGCGGTACTGCTGATGCCTTTACCCTTTTCGAACGCTTTGAAAGTAAATTAGAAATGCACCAAGGCAACCTCACCAAAGCAGCGGTCGAAATGGCTAAGGACTGGCGCAGCGATCGGGCTCTTCGAAAACTCGAAGCATTGCTCGCTGTAGCAGATGAAACTGCATCTCTTATTATTACCGGTAACGGTGATGTGGTGCAGCCAGAGAATGATCTAATCGCCATCGGCAGTGGCGGTAATTTTGCCCAATCTGCAGCAACAGCCTTATTAGAAAATACCGACTTAAGCGCTCGTGAAATCGTCGAAAAAAGCTTAACTATTGCAGGCAATATCTGCGTATTCACTAATAATTTCCAAACCATCGAAGAATTATAATAGGAACCGCTATGTCTGCAATGACCCCAAGAGAAATTGTTCACGAACTAGATCAACACATTATTGGCCAAGCGAATGCAAAAAAAGCAGTGGCTATTGCACTTCGCAATCGCTGGCGCCGTATGCAACTTAATGAAGATTTACGTGGTGAAGTGACACCTAAAAACATTCTAATGATTGGCCCAACTGGCGTAGGTAAAACAGAAATTGCACGCCGTTTAGCAAAATTAGCGAATGCGCCATTCATTAAAGTAGAAGCGACAAAATTCACCGAAGTTGGCTATGTTGGTAAAGAAGTTGATACGATCATCCGTGATTTAGTCGACGTGTCGATTAAAATGACTCGTGAGCAGCAAACCAAAAAATTTAAACATCTCGCAGAAGAAGCGGCCGAAGAGCGTATTTTAGATGCCTTGCTTCCTCCTGTTAAAGATCAATACGGCGAAACACAGCGTGATGATAACTCCTCAACACGTCAAACGTTTCGTAAAAAACTACGTGAAGGCCAGCTAGATGATAAAGAAATTGAAATTGATTTAGCTCAAACACAGCCAAACGTAGAGATTATGGCGCCCCCTGGTATGGAAGATATGACCAACCAGCTGCAAAGCATGTTTCAAAACATGGGTGGCGACAAACGCACTAAACGTAAGCTAAAAATCAAAGAAGCCTTCAAACTATTAACGGAAGAAGAAGCCGCGAAATTAGTGAACCCTGAAGAGCTAAAAGAACAAGCTATTTTTGCAGTAGAACAAAATGGTATTGTGTTTATTGATGAAATAGACAAAATTTGTAAGCGTGGTGATTCTTCAGGTCCTGATGTTAGCCGTGAAGGTGTGCAGCGCGATTTACTGCCGCTTATTGAAGGTTCAACAGTAAACACTAAACACGGCATGGTTAAAACTGACCATATGTTGTTTATTGCCTCTGGTGCATTTCAAATGGCAAAACCATCTGACATGATCCCTGAGCTACAAGGTCGCCTGCCAATTCGTGTAGAGCTTGAAGCGCTTACTGCTGATGACTTCAAACGCATTCTCACAGAACCTCATGCATCGCTTACAGAGCAGCAACGAGAGCTTCTAAAAACTGAACAGGTAACTGTTGAGTTTAGTGATGATGCTATTGATCGTATTGCAAAAGCGGCATGGCAAGTTAACGAAAAAACTGAAAATATCGGTGCTCGCCGTTTGCATACTGTGATGGAAAAGTTAATGGAAGAGATTTCATACGACGCTTCTGAAAAAGCAGGCTCGTCACTTACTATTGACGCCGCTTATGTTGAAAAACACCTAGGTGCATTGGTTGAAGATGAAGACTTAAGTCGCTTCATTCTTTAATTGATACCACCTATACTAAAAGCCTCCGTTATGGGGGCTTTTTAATGGGATAAAAATGAAACACGTAACAAAAATACATTACCACAGCATAAGTAAAAACGTAGATATTTACTTTGATGACGAAAGCAAATCGGTATTTAGTAGTGAATTTTTACGCGTCCATTCTCCATCTGCTGAAGTACAAGGACATGGTTCAGGTCCGATGAAGTTAGTGTTTAATAAGCAATCTGTGAGTATTAACAGTATTGAACCCGTTGGGCACTATGCGCTTCGTTTAGGCTTTGATGATGGTCATAATAGTGGATTATTCAGCTGGCAATATTTTGCAAAACTACAAGAGCAGCAAAGCGCACTGTGGGATGAATATTTACAACGTATAAACGAGCATAAAAACAATAAAGATAGTGTGCCAATAAAGTTTATTCCTTAAACCTTATTGGCCATTTAATAGTTTATTATAAGTTATAAATAGCTTATTGATTACACCTTAAACTTATCTATAGCGGCAAATAGCACACGAGATTGTTGAGATACTTCTTCACTTGTTTGTGCATTGCTAGATGCATTTTCTGATGCGCTTTGTGCAATATCGCGTATACGCACTACGTTTTTATTTACCTCTGATGCCACTTGGCTTTGCTCATCAATGGCTACGGCAATTTGTGTGCTCATTTCCATTATCGTTTGTACATCTTCCGTTATTGCTCCAAGTAAATCGCCAGCTTTAATTGCCTGCGATGCACTTTCGTCCCCCTGTGAGCGGCACTTATGCATAATACTGACGACTTCTTGTGTACGCTGCTGCAAAGTACTTATTATACCTTCAATCTCACTTGTGGACTCTTGGGTACGTTTTGCTAATGAACGAACTTCATCTGCTACAACCGCAAAACCGCGTCCATATTCACCAGCTCTTGCAGCTTCAATCGCTGCGTTAAGTGCCAATAAGTTGGTTTGTTCTGCAATGGCACGAATCACATCGAGTACAGATCCAATAGTCTCACCATCTTTTTCTAATTGAGAAACAACGCTCGATGCATCTCCCAGTGAGCCAGACAGCTCTCTAATTTGCTTAACGGTTGACTCAACCTCATTACGCCCTTGCTGTGCGCTCAAGTTGGTTGATTCAGCTTTTTTAGCCGCAGCCTCAGTATTATGTGAAATATCCTGAATTGTTGCTTGCATCTCAGTGGCTGCCGTTGCCACCATATCAGCTTCATGCAATTGCTCTTGCATACCAGAGCTTGTTGCTGCTGTATTCTCTGACAAATGCTCTGTGGCAATATTAAGTGTATTCAAAGCCCCATTAACATCGTTAACTAGGTGTTTAAAGTCACCGATTAAGCTATTGAAGTCGACTGTCATCGTGGTGATTTCATCTTTGCCAGTCTGCTCTATCAAAATAGTAAGATCATTGCTGCGGCGAATATCATTTATAGTATGATAAACACGTTCAATAGGAATGATAATTGAGCGACTAGTAAAATAAACCAAAGCTAAAACAATAACACCTGCAATAACAAAAACGAGAATAGCTAAAAACTGCGCTTGCTCTACGCTTTTTTCAACTTGTAGCTTGGTATCTTGAACGATTTGAGTAACAATTTTTTCACTTTTATTTACGCTCTCTTGCATAACACCCAGCGCACCAGAGTTGAGATCTAACCCTAATTCAGTTTGCGCTTGCACAAGTGTTTTAAACTCATTTTGGTAGGTATCAATTAGCGGGGTTATTTGTGTTTTATAACTACTTAACAAATCAGCCGATGCAATCTGCTGCTTAAAGGTATTTATACTTTCATTAAAGCGGCCTAGATATTTATCATCAAATCTAAGCATAAAATCTTTTTCTGAGCGCCGAAGTTGTAACATAGATGATAAAAGCTTGTAGTTTTCTTGCTCTTTTAATAGTACTTCGACTTCGTGCACTGCACTTCTTAGCTTTCCGTATAAGCCATCTTTAGGGGTCAACCCAATCTCTTTTTGCAGCGTAGTAACCGTGTTAAAGTCGTTGTTATAGCTGTTTATTAGTTGTTCAAAACGTTCAAGCTGAGCAGCAGAAATCCCCTGCTGAGTCATTAATTGTTTTAACTTAGTAATTTTAATGCTTAGCTGCTTAAAATTCATTTCAAACTCAGCCAGTGAATCTTCTTGCTTGTAAAACAAGAAGTTTTTTTCGTGGTTACGTAATGCTAATGAATGTACATTAAGCTCTTCCGCCAATTGAATCGTTTTATTTAAATTCAAAGTGGTACGTGATTCAAAAATTATCACACATAATAAAACAATCATTGCTAAGCCAACAACAATCGCATTTAATTGCAAGCGACGTTTGATAGTAAGATTCTGCAAAAAATTCATTCTAAGAGCCTATATTTAATATTCTTCTCTAGTATAGCTAAGCATAGATCAAGTGGTTCAATTATCAGAGTAAATTTTTAATTTATTTCTGCTATGACACATTTACACTTCCCCAAAGCCCTTTATGCAGTGATTGCGTATTACACCATTGCTTATTTACCAACCAGTTAATTAACGGTGTGGGATCACTAGGATAATTAATTCGTTTATTTTGTGGGGCACTATTCCAATCATCTAGTGCTTGCGGGTTTAAGTAATTCATTACATGCGCCATCCTCATTGATAACAACGTTTGCGCATTCGCGCCTTGCTCAAACTGCCCATCAAGTGGTTTTAAAAGTAGCTTTTTACCTAGCTTAAGCGCCTCACTTGCCAGCTCAAACCCTGCATTACCAATAACACCACTGGTATTGGCTAAGTCATTTAAAAAACTAACACGCGATGGAGCACGTAAATGAATATGCCCCATTGACTGATTTGATGCATGAGGGTGGTAACAATAAAACTCTTTTTCGGGGAAATCTTTTAAGTAATCGATAATGCTATTTAAATTTTCAAATGGTAAATATACCAATACCTTATTCATTACTGCAACAGGGTTACCATGTTGATGGTTTGCGATAAAAGGAGGAATAATATTATCTGCAAATGGCTGCCAATGAACACCGAGATAAGTGTTTGCTGGGGCATAATATTTAATTAAAGATTTACGTAAAATACCTCGGCTGAACATCGGCACGCTGTCTGATAAAAACGCCGCTTGGTGGCTAATTCCTACAACAGGAACGCCTGCACGTTTTGCAGCCCATGCCGTAATTGGTTCAAAGTCGTTAAGTATAAAATCATACTGTTTTATATCGAGTGACTTTATATCTGAAACCAACTCACAAATCCGCGCATTTTTAACTGTTTGTAAGCTTTTTATTTGACCATTTTTAGTGTTAAAAGATAACCCTCGAAAACTCTTATAATGTCCAAATTCCTGCATATCAAAATAGTCTTTAGTAGCACGCCCTGAAAAAATATAATTAACATCAATTCCATGTTGTTTAAAACAGCTCGCCATAACACGAGCTCGCGTTATGTGACCATTACCAGTGCCTTGAATGCCATACAGTATTTTCATACAGGAACCACCAAGACTAATGCAAATAAGCCACAAGAACTGCCAATAATTGCACCGAGAATAATATCTGCAGGAAAGTGTACACCTAAGACCACACGAGAAATTGCCACACTAGAAGCCCAGCCAAATAACAACCACACATACTCAGGGAAAAAATTGCTCAATATAATAGCAACAAGAAATGCGGCGGCACTGTGCCCTGACGGTAAACTAAATTTATCACTGGGTACTATGTACGCATTCGTAACTAAGCAATCACAAGGTCTCACCCGGGCAAAGCTCTTTTTCGCTAAAAAATAGATGGGTCTTTCTATGGCAAAGCCAACCAAAATTGTAATGGGTAGTAATTGGTGCTGCTCGTTATTGCTAAGCCACCAAACAGCTGCGCACATAAGCAAGTACAAACCACCATCGCCGCTTTTAGACAACCCAAATGCTATTACTTTAAGCCATCTAGGTGAGTTGTAATTAAACAGAGTTAAAAATAATTGCTCATCCACCTGAGCTACCTTTTTAAGCATATTATTATCATCCATCACTTACTCCACGCTGCATAATATATGAACACTGATTTAGCTTAGGTGTTGTAAATAACAATTGAGTGACGCTTTTAAGACACTATTGTTGCTATTATTGATTTAGGCTTTGTTTTGGCTAAATTTACTGCGATTAAGTCGTTGTTATTGCATATAAGGAGGGTATACTGAGGTATAAATTAATGTATCTTTTGAGGATAAAATAATGGATTACAGCACTTCTGACTTATGTGACCACTTTGCTGATGTGGTTGACGTGCTAGAGCCTATGTTCATCAACTTTGGTGGTCGACACAGCTTTGGTGGCCGCATTAAAACGGTCAAATGTTTTGAAAATAATGAACTGATCCGCGAATTGCTTTCTCAAGATGGTACAGGCTTAGTGCTGCTTATTGATGGCGGTGGCTCAACTCGTCGTGCACTTATTGATATTGAACTGGCCGAGTTAGCACTTGAAAATAACTGGAATGGCATTATTGTTTACGGCGCAGTGCGCCACGTAGACGAGCTTGAAGAGCTTGATTTAGGCATTCAAGCCATTGCTTCTATTCCTGTTGCAGCCGACAGTGAGGGTGCAGGCGAAGACGCTATAGGTGTTAACTTTGCTGGCGTATCCTTTTTTGATGACGACTTTATTTATGCCGACAGCACAGGCATCGTTCTATCTGCTGAGGAACTAGAATTGGAAGTCGTAGAAATATAACGTGACCATTCAATTAAAAGTATATGATGAAAGCGCGGTTACAGCACTTTGCTCTACCCGCGCAAACGAGAAAAAAGCTTGGCAAACAATGGCCTTGCTCGACACCCAAGTAAACGTACAACAAGCTCTTGTTGACGCTGCACAATTTGGTATTCGCTATGTTCTTCTTGGTATTTGCGAAGATATTGGCCCCAAAGCAAACTTAGGTAATGGCGGTGCAAATCAAGCATGGTCAGCATTTCTAAAACGCTTTTTAAACCAGCCTCATAATCAATTTATCACGACTCAAAAAGTACTTTTGTTGGGTGAAGTTAATGTTGATGATTTAATGGCGCAAAGTAATCTACTCGATAATCAACAAACTCAACAATTAACTCAGTTACGCGCTTTGTGCCAACAACTTGATGAACGCGTTGAATCTGTTTTGAATCTTATTTTTAAAGCAGGACTTGAACCCATAATAATTGGTGGCGGACACAACAACTGCTTGGGAATTATTCGAGCGCTGAGCAAGCATAAAAACACACCAATAAATGCGATAAACTTTGATCCCCATGCTGATTTTAGAGAGTGTGAAGGTCGCCATAGTGGCAATGGTTTTCGCTATGCATACAACGAAAAACATTTAAATAATTACCATGTTATTGGCTTACATGAGTTAAAGAACAACCAAGCAATTATTACAGCAATGAATGAAGCCAACTTTAAGTTTAATAGTTATCAAGCAATACAAGTTAAACGAGAGATTACTCTTACTCAAGCAATTAATAATGCACTAAATTGTTTTGATGAAGCACCGCTAGGTGTAGAAGTTGATTTAGATAGCATTACTGGTATGCCGGTTAGTGCTTATACATGCTGTGGATTTAGCGTCAGCGACACTGAACATTTTGTACATTTAGCAGCTAAAAAACGTCAATCTACATATTTACATTTATGTGAAGCGGCACCGAGTCAACACCCCAATGGACTAGATAGTGGAATGCAGCATTGTGGGCAAGTAATAACGGCACTCGTCAATAGCTACATACAATCTAAAGAGAGCCTTTAACGCTGAGCTAATAGCCACTGCTTTAGCCAGCTCATTAAGCCTACACTACTTAGTGGGTGCCCAAAGTAATAACCTTGTGCGGCATAAGCATTTAAGCTTTTAATAAATCTCAGTTGCTCAAGCGTTTCAATCCCTTCAAAAATAACTTTTGTTTTTTGCTGGTTATGCATTTCAACCATACCACCGATCAAACTGCGTATCGTATTTTGATTACTAAAATCAGCGGTTAATGATGGCGCAACTTTAATATATTCAACGGCCAAGCTGGGTAATTTAGACAGCAGCACAGGATTATCGCCTAAGCCATCAACACATATTTTTAAACCAATATTATTAAGTCGAGCAATCATTGCTTTACCTTTACTGTCTAAGTTAGTAAAAATATGCAATGGACATTCAACAATTAAATCGCCAGTTTCTAATTGATGATCTTTTGTTATGTTGTCAACAAACTCTACAAATTCTTCATTTAGCATCTCAGGACCAAATACGTTAACACTGAGCGGTATCGCCATACCTTCCATGCGTAACGCCATCGCCAGCTCCGCCGCTCGCTCCATCACAAACGTCGCTAATTGAAAAGCAAGCCCCGCAATTTTAATGTCATCAATAAATCGGTTAGCCGATAAAATACCTTGCTTTGGATGCTGCCAACGCAGCAGTAGTTCTAAAAACTCAATCTTTCCATTTTCATTACAAATTATGGGTTGAAAATATAACTCAAATTCACTCGAAAAATCGATATTGGCCAGCTCCTTTAACCTAGCTTGCTGTTCTAATTGCTCAACCATCATTTGTTTTCGATAAGCAATGACTTGTCTATCTGGGTAACTATCAAGCGCAAGGTAAGCAAAGGATATTAAATTATCAAAGTCATTTTTTTGCTCTGTACAATCCACATAGCTTGCTCTTGCTTTTACTTCAACGGTGCAATTGGCAACATTAAAAGGCTTAAGTGTTGCATCTAGTATTTTTTGTATTAGCTGCTCATGAATATGCTTTTGATTCGCGAGATCACAAATAAATGCGAAGTTGAGCCCGCCCAAATGCGCAAGCTTCTCTTGTGGGGCTAAGCTAACAACCTCATCACTCTCTAATAGCGCCTTTATTCTATTGGCCGATTGCGCTAAAAGTAAATCTCCAAAATTACGTCCTAAATGCTGATTTACCTGCTCAAAACCTTCTAAACGGATAATAACAAGTACGGCGTTGAGTGGTTTATTAATACACCACTCATCAACCTTTTTACGCAATTTACTTATATTACTGAAGGCGGCAAGAGGCGAGTTATCAATAAATGTTTCTTGCTCTGGTGTATTTTCTATTCGTTGATTTTTTATAGCTGCATTATCATTGAAAAAACCTGCTAATGTTAACAATAGGATAGCGAGCACGACCCAAAATAAAGGGATATGTATTAAAAAATAGGCACTTAGCAGTAATACAAACAATAAGCCTGCAGCTGCACTGACCATGATCATAGCCCAATTATTATGCTCAAAAGCTTGCCATAAATAAAAGCAAAACCCAAAGGTAAGTAAAATAACAAGCCAAGGCGTTTCATTGCTCAAAATCGCAAAGCCAATCAGCGCAATACATAAATAACTAAATTTAATACTGTTACTTTTAACAACAAGCAAAGTAGCAATCATCGCCATAAGCAACGCACCGCTAAAAAAAATAGCAAAACGGCTATCAGCTAAAATTCCCAAATCTGTACCGCTCGTATTGATTAAAAAATTCAGTATAAGCATATTTATTGTGAACCAAATTAATTCAAACTAATTAAGTTTACCCAAAACCCATAGATTTAACAGTTTATTTACACCAAATTGATAGCTCAGCTGTGATGGATGACCTATTTCCCAGTGCGCTATATCAGCTCTGGCACCCACCTTTAGCACACCACGATCTTTTAATCCCAATGCCTTAGCCGCATTTTGAGTTACGCCTAATAAGGCCTGTTCCGGCGTTAACCTAAATAGAGTACATGCCATATTCATCATCAGCTGCACAGAGCATAATGGCGAAGTTCCGGGATTAAAATCACTGGCTATCGCTATCGGCACCTTATATTGATTGAGTAGTTCAATGGGTGGAAATTTAGTTTCTCTCAAAAAATAAAATGCACCAGGCAATAACACGGCAACAGTACCTGCTTGTGCCATTGCTTTTACCCCCTCTTCATCAAGATGCTCAATATGATCGGCCGAAAGACCATTAAACTGCGCTACTAGCTTAGCACCATGTTGATTAGATAACTGTTCAGCATGACATTTAACTGGAAGATTGTGCTTTTTAGCGGCTTCAAAAACACGCTTGGTTTGTGCATAACTAAATCCTACATTTTCACAAAATACATCGACAGCATCAGCAAGATCACTAGCAACTACTTGCTCAAGCATTTCTGTACAAACTAGATCAATATACTCATCAGCACGGCCTTTGTACTCTGGCGGTAAAGCATGTGCTCCCAAAAACGTAGTTTTAATATCTATAGGATGGTGTTCACCTAACAAGCGGGCGACTTCTAATATTTTTATTTCGTTTTCAGTATCTAACCCATAGCCTGATTTAATTTCGACTGTGGTAACCCCTTCTTTTAACAAAGTATTGAGTCTGTCTTTTGCATCAACAAATAATTGTTCTCGATCAGCCGCTCTAGTCGCTTTTACCGTACTCGCTATGCCACCGCCTTGTGCTGCAATTTGCTCATAGCTAACTCCTTGCAAGCGTTGTTCAAACTCTTGCGATCTTGAACCTGCAAACACTAAATGCGTATGACAATCGATTAATCCAGGCGTTAGCCATTGCCCTTTTATACTTAATGTCGGCGTTGCAAAAACATCAAAACTTGGTAATGTCGACTGCTTTCCAAGCCACACAATCTCACCATTTTTAATGGCTATTGCTGCATTCTCAATGGCACCATAAGCCGCATCGATACTGCTATCCATAGTGGCAATATTGGCGTCGGTTAAAAGTAAGTCGAGATCTTCTAACTCATAATGTTGTGATGTGCTTTGCATCTTATACCCTTTTTTGCCCTATTATGATGAAAATATAGTCTAGCAATTCACCTTGTATATACAAGGTAATTATGCCATCTTGTTTATATAGTTTACTTTCAATGTAACCATTAATTTAATGACGACACCTAAATTTGCGCAAATAAAACAATTTATTGTTGATAAAATTCGCAGCGCCACATGGCAAGAAAATCAACGTGTGCCCTCTGAAAACGAGCTGGCTAGTCAATTTAGCGTGAGCAGAATGACGGCTCGTCGAGCCCTAAGCGAACTAACCGAAGCCGGTATTTTAACGCGCAGCCAAGGGTTAGGTACATTCGTTGCTACATTTAAATCGCAGTCATCATTACTCGAAATCAAAAATATTGCTGATGAAGTAAAAGAGCGCAACGGGAACTACACCTGTAATGTACTCATACTTGAATCTATAAATGCAGTCGCGCCCATAGCTATTGCACTTGGTGTTGAAATTGACAGCGTAGTATATCGCAGTGTACTCGTACACAATGAGAACGATAGCCCTTTGCAGCTAGAAGAACGCTTTGTAAATCCAGCACTTGCTAGTGGCTATCTACAGCAAGATTTTACGGCACTCACTCCTCATGAATATCTATCGAGCGTTGCACCGCTAACTCAAGCAAGGCATACCGTAGAAGCCATTATGCCAAACAGCGAAATGTGCCAATGGCTCAATTTATATAACGAAGAGCCATGCTTACAAGTTATTCGACGCACATGGTCTATTCATGGCATTGTAAGCTTTGCACGCCTTGTATCACCTGGCAGTAAATACCGCTTAGGTGGCCATTTAACATTTAAAAAATAACAAAAAAATTGCGCTTATTGCGCTTTTTTTATAATTAACAACCTTGTATATACAACAGGAGCAAAACATGAACAACCGACTCGACACAAGTCGCGTAATACGTGCACCGCATGGCGATAAAATAAGCGCTAAAAGCTGGCAAACTGAAGCGGCTAAACGCATGCTCATGAATAATTTAGATCCTGAGGTTGCAGAACATCCTCATTCGCTTGTTGTGTATGGTGGTATTGGCCGTGCAGCACGCGATTGGCCAAGTTATGACAAAATTATAGAAACCCTCGATAGGCTCGAAAACGACGAAACCCTACTTGTACAATCGGGCAAACCCGTCGGCGTATTTAAAACCCACAGTAATGCACCGCGCGTACTGATTGCCAACTCAAATCTAGTGCCGCATTGGGCAAATTGGGAACACTTTAACGAGCTCGATAAAAAAGGCTTGATGATGTATGGGCAAATGACTGCCGGATCTTGGATTTACATTGGCTCGCAAGGCATAGTGCAAGGCACTTACGAAACGTTTGTTGCCATGGCAAAACAGCATTTTGACGGTCAAGCTAAAGGAAAATGGGTATTAACAGGTGGTCTTGGCGGCATGGGCGGCGCACAACCGCTTGCAGCCACAATGGCTGGATTTAGCGCACTTGTTGTTGAGTGCGATGAAAGCAGAATCGATTTTCGTATAAAAACAGGTTACGTTGATGTAAAAGCAACGAACCTTGAACATGCACTGCAATTAATAACCGATGCATGTGTTAAAGGTGAGGCCCTCTCGGTGGGCTTACTTGGCAACGCTGCCGATGTATTTAGTACACTCGTTAAAACAGGCATTACCCCTGATGTAGTCACAGATCAAACATCTGCTCACGATCCACTTAATGGATATTTACCACAAGATTGGACAATGGAGTACGCAGCAAAAATGCGTGAGCAAGATCCGAAAGCCGTAGTAAAAGCGGCGAAGCAATCAATGGCAGTGCAAGTTAACGCCATGCTAGCGCTGCAAAAAGCAGGTTCTGCAACAACTGACTATGGTAATAATATTCGCCAAATGGCGTTTGATGAAGGCGTTACCAACGCATTTGATTTTCCAGGCTTTGTTCCTGCTTATATTCGACCTTTATTTTGCCAAGGTATTGGGCCCTTTAGATGGGTAGCCTTATCGGGCGACCCAGAAGATATTTATAAAACCGATGCAAAAGTAAAAGAGCTGATTCCCGATGATGCACATTTACATAATTGGCTAGATATGGCGCGTGAACGTATTCAATTTCAGGGCTTACCTGCACGCATTTGTTGGGTTGGTTTAAAAGACAGAGCACGCCTTGCATTGGCCTTTAACGAAATGGTTAAAAATGGCGAGCTTAAAGCACCGATAGTCATTGGTCGCGATCACCTAGACTCAGGCTCTGTTGCAAGCCCTAATCGTGAAACAGAAAGCATGAAAGATGGCTCTGATGCAGTATCAGATTGGCCATTACTTAATGCATTACTTAATACAGCAAGTGGCGCTACATGGGTATCGCTTCACCATGGTGGTGGCGTTGGTATGGGCTTTAGTCAGCACTCTGGTGTGGTTATTGTTGCCGATGGAACAGACGAAGCCAAAGAGCGTGTTGGCCGTGTGTTATGGAACGACCCTGCAACTGGCGTAATGCGCCATGCAGATGCGGGCTACGACATCGCAAAAACCTGTGCTAAAGAGCAAAACTTAGACTTACCAATGCTAAACGAGGAATGATCATGGTAGAACTTACTCTCACACCTGGCTCGCTTGATTTAAGCACGCTGAGAAAAATTAATAATTCATCAGTAAAGTTAAGCCTTGCCAAGCATGCTGAGTCACAAATAGCAGCAAGCGCACAAACCGTTCAAAATGTGATTAACGAACACCGCACTGTATACGGAATAAATACCGGCTTTGGATTATTAGCCAATACTAAAATTGCCGATGATGAACTTGAATTATTACAGCGCTCCATTGTACTTTCGCATGCAGCGGGTATTGGCGAATACATGGATGACAGTACAGTAAGGCTGATGATCACCTTAAAAATTAATTCGCTGTCTCGTGGCTACTCAGGTATTCGCCTGCAAGTTATCGAATTTTTTATGCAATTGCTTAATAGTGAAGTCTACCCATGCGTACCTAAAAAAGGCTCTGTGGGTGCGTCGGGCGATTTAGCCCCTCTTGCGCATATGTGCCTACCTTTACTCAGTGAGGGTAACATGCGCTATAAAGGTAATATTATTAGTGCCGAAGAAGGCTTAAAAATAGCAGAGCTTAAACCGCTTACCCTTGCAGCAAAAGAAGGCCTAGCATTATTAAATGGCACACAAGCATCTACTGCATTTGCACTACAAGGCTTATTTAGAGCTGAAGATTTATATGCACAAAGCTGTGTTATTGGATCTATTAGTATTGAAGCCGCAATGGGCAGTCGTTCACCATTTGATGCGCGTATTCATGACATTCGCGGTCAACGAGGGCAAATAGATACTGCTCAAGTATTTAGAGAGTTACTTGATACTCATTCACAAATTAGCGATTCACACGTCAATTGTGAAAAAGTACAAGACCCTTATTGCCTGCGCTGCCAACCACAAGTGTTAGGTGCGTGTTTAACGCAAATACGCCAAGCTGCAGAAGTATTACTCTGTGAATCAAACGGCGTCACCGATAACCCATTAGTTTTTGCGGATGTAGGCGATATTATTTCTGGTGGGAATTTTCATGCAGAGCCGGTAGCGATGGCCGCCGATAACTTAGCGATCGCTATTGCCGAAATTGGCGCATTAGCAGAGCGACGAATTGCATTACTTATCGATTCTAACTTATCTAAATTACCACCATTTTTAGTTGAAAACGGCGGTGTAAATTCAGGCTTTATGATTGCACAAGTAACCGCCGCAGCGCTCGCATCAGAAAATAAATCATTAGCACACCCCGCTTCGGTCGATAGTTTGCCAACATCAGCAAATCAAGAGGATCATGTATCTATGGCCACTTTTGCAGCTAGGCGCTTAGGTGAAATGGCCAATAACACTCAGGGGGTTTTAGCTATAGAATGGTTAGCATCGGTGCAAGGGCTAGAGTTTAGAAAGCCACTCAAACCATCTAATAAGGTACAAAACGCAAAAACATTATTACGCGAACACGTTAGTTACTATGATAAAGATCGCTATTTTGCACCGGATATAGAACAAACAAATACACTATTAAGTGAAGGCAAGTTATGTGACTTTATTGACAGCAACCCCTTGCCTTCATACTAATACCAATTTTATAAAAAACATGATCGTTCTAGCGCATTGAATAGCGCTATAATAGATCACTCATTTAATGCAATTGGTATAAAACTTTAGTGGAATGTCTTTGCTAAATCCCATATTGATAAGTAAAGCCTAACGCCTCAATAGCTGAGCCAATCACTTTGCGCTCAGCTTTTTCGTCACTGGCAAAACGAGGCATTTCACTCCCCTGCTGCAGACACTTTAATGCGTAATATTCAGCTTTTGTTGGATGCGCCGGATTAACCACATTATAAATATTTTGCCCAACTGACCAATGTTCTATCACAGCAAAAATGGCATTAATAACATCTTGTTGATGCACCATATTTACCACTTGCTCACTTGATGTATTGAGCTCCTTACCCGCAACAAAACGGCCAGGTTCTCTGTTAGGACCAAACAACCCAGCTAAACGAAGTACTTTGCCATCTTGTTGCAGCACTTGCTCTTCAGCCTCATAAAGCTTTATCTGTCGCTCATTAGTACACGAAATATCACTGCTTTCGCTATATACACCAGGCTCTTGATCGTACACACCTGTTGATGAACATAACAAAAAACCTTTAGCGTTTAGCCCCTTTGAAAGTTTAAGTGCTGCCATGAGTGTGTCAGGATAATTACTTTCATTGTGCCTGCTACGCGGCGCGATAGCACACACCCAATAAGCATCTTGCAAATCTATTTGATGTGTTAATTGGTCATTCTCGAGTATAAATTGACGTTCAAAATCAAACTTGTGTACATCACTTCTATGCGTCCCTTGCACTTGCCAGCCCGCTGTTTGTGCATTTACACATAAAGTATGACCTAGCCAACCGGCTCCTAAAACTACCAATTTATTTATTTTATTTTCCATTTTGTGTAAGCCTCCACTTTAAAAGAAAAATTAGTATTTTTGTCTAACTTTAATACAGATTTCAAACGCGATATAATTATAGGTACTCTTAAATCAAAAGAATATGTGCACTTGTATTAAACCGTTAGTTATTACGTAAAATGCAACAACACTATTTAACCTGAACTCTTGATAATAAATCTATCTCGAGCAGCTATTTTCAGCGCTAACTGCGTTGAATTTACTGCAATAGACCAGCCATGATTACGAGTGAGCCACATGTTTTAAATGAAAAAGAGGCTCTTATTTAAGTGCATATTTAAGCGTTAAATTTAAGCTAAGTGTGACCCTTGTTTTTAATTTATTAATCACCATATCTTTACAGCTAGCTACTGTTTTTTGTAACGGTTTAAGGGTATAGCGTTATTTTTACTAACTAGATCAAATTTTTCCATTTTAAATACACATCTTTTTGTCGAGATAGTTTGTTGTTTGGCAGAGTCTGGTATAGTAGCGCACGTAATAAACAGTGCTTTTAAGTACTTCAAATACAAAATTGCTAATTAATATGTTCTAAGTGTTATTTAAAGCACATATTAATTACCAATTATTAAAAATGGGTTGGCTGATACTCGGCTGACAAAGAATACATTGTAACGGTTTTATCATGATATCTAATTTATTTACCAAAATTTTTGGTAGTCGCAATGACCGCACTATTAAAAACTTTAGAAAGACGGTCGCGCTTATCAATGCACTAGAAACGCAATTAGAAGCGCTTTCTGATGAAGATTTAAAAGCGAAAACAGCTGAGTTTAGAGAACGTTACGATAACGGACAAAGTCTAGACGACATTTTGCCAGAAGCTTTTGGTGTGGTACGTGAAGCATCAAGACGTGTTAATGGTATGCGCCATTTTGACGTACAGCTACTAGGCGGCATGGTTTTGCACGAAGGCCGTATTGCAGAAATGCGTACCGGTGAAGGTAAAACGTTAACAGCAACATTACCAGCGTACTTAAATGGTTTAACTGGTAAAGGCGTTCATGTAATTACCGTAAATGACTATCTTGCAAAACGTGATGCTGAAACTAACCGTTCATTATTCGAGTTTTTAGGCCTGACGGTTGGTTGTAACGTACCAGGTATGATGCCACAGCAGAAAAAGCAGGCGTATACTGCCGACATTACATACGGTACTAATAACGAATTTGGTTTTGACTACCTTCGCGACAACATGGCATTTAGCATTGATGAACGTGTACAGCGTCCATTATTTTATGCTGTAGTCGATGAAGTGGATTCAATACTAATTGACGAAGCACGTACGCCACTTATTATTTCAGGCCCTGCTGAGGACAGCTCGGAGCTTTACACTGAAATAAATACCATCGTTCCTTTACTTGAACTTCAAGAAAAAGAAGACGAAGAAGGTATTGAAGGCGATGGCGACTACACTATCGATGAGAAATCTAAACAAGTTCATTTAACTGAACGCGGCCAAATTAAGGTAGAAGAGCTACTAACTGAACGCGGTTTGATTGAAGAAGGCGATTCGCTTTATTCAGCAACAAGCATCACGCTGTTGAGCCATGTATACGCAGCACTTCGGGCTCACAAGCTATACCAGAAAGATGTTGATTACGTTGTAAAAGAAAACGAAGTAATCATCATCGATGAGCACACTGGTCGTTCAATGGAAGGTCGTCGTTGGTCAGAAGGTTTACACCAAGCTGTTGAAGCTAAAGAAGGTGTAAAAATTCAAAACGAAAACCAAACGCTTGCCTCTATTACATTCCAAAATTACTTCCGTTTATACGAAACGTTAGCCGGTATGACAGGTACTGCGGATACTGAAGCTTTTGAATTTCAGTCAATCTATGGTCTAGACACTGTCGTTATGCCAACTAATAAGCCAATGATCCGCGATGATCGTGCTGATTTAGTATACCTAACACAAGAAGAAAAATACGAAGCTATTTTAATCGATATTAAAGATTGCCAAGAGCGTGGACAACCTGTGCTGGTTGGTACTATCTCGATTGAAAGCTCTGAATATTTATCGCAGTTTTTACGTAAAGAAAAAATTAAGCACAACGTACTTAACGCTAAATTCCACGCACAAGAAGCCGATATTGTTTCAGATGCGGGTTTACCTGGTACAGTTACAATTGCAACTAACATGGCTGGTCGTGGTACCGATATCGTGTTAGGTGGTAACTGGAACAGTGAAGTTGAAAAACTTGAAAACCCAACGGATGAACAAATTGCTGAAATTAAAGCAGCTTGGAAAATTCGTCACGATGCTGTAATTGACGCGGGCGGTTTGCATATCATTGGTACTGAGCGTCATGAATCACGTCGTATAGATAACCAATTACGTGGTCGTTCTGGTCGTCAAGGTGATGCCGGTTCAAGCCGCTTTTACTTATCGATGGACGATGCGTTAATGCGTATTTTTGCTGGTGAGCGCATGACTAACATGATGCGTAAATTAGGCATGCAACGCGGTGAAGCGATTGAACACCCTTGGGTAAACCGTGCGATTGAAAATGCACAACGTAAAGTAGAAGCACGTAACTTCGACGTTCGTAAGCAACTACTTGAATACGATGATGTAGCAAACGATCAACGTCGTGTTGTTTACTCTCAGCGTAACGAGCTACTTGAAGAAGGCGATATTTCAGAAACGATTACTGCAATTCGTGGTGACGTACTTAGCAATATAATTGATCAGTACATTGCACCGCAAAGCCTTGCTGAAATGTGGGATATCCCCGGTCTTGAAGAACGCTTAAAACAAGATTTCTTAATTGAACTGCCAATCGCTCAGTGGCTAGCTGACGATAATAAACTATACGAAGAAAAACTTCGTGAACGTATTGAAGAAGCAGTTGAGCAGTCATACAAGCAAAAAGAAGAGATGGTCGGCGATTCTGTCCTACGTCAATTCGAAAAAGCAATTATGTTACAAAGTCTTGATCAGCACTGGAAAGATCACCTTGCTGCTATGGATCACTTGCGCCAAGGTATTCATTTACGTGGTTACGCGCAAAAGAACCCTAAACAAGAGTATAAACGTGAATCGTTTGAGCTGTTCTCTGAAATGCTTGAAAACTTGAAAGTTGATGTTGTAAGCATTTTAAGTAAGGTGCAAGTACGCGCAGAAGAAGATGTTGAAAAAGTAGAAGAGCAACACCGTAAAAGTGAAAGCGCTCCTCGCGAATACCAACATGAGGAAGTTGAGCATGTTGGTGGTGAAACGCCAGAAACAGCTACAGTGATGGCTCGTACAGAACCAAAAGTTGGTCGTAACGACCCTTGTCCTTGTAAATCAGGTCAAAAATTCAAACAGTGTTGTGGTAAATTAAAGTAACCAATACTGTATAAGTAGTTAATAAAAAAACGACGTTAGCGTCGTTTTTTTTATGGAGTTTCAGAGTTATGACTATAGAAATTGTGCATGTTGCTGTTGGTGTGATTAAAAAAAACAATGCGATCTTCATTTGTAAACGCGCAGATGAACAACATCAGGGCGGGTTATGGGAATTTCCAGGTGGTAAGGTTGAGGCAGGCGAAAGTGTTTTTGCAGCACTTAAGCGCGAACTTATTGAAGAAGTAGGGTTAACTATTCACAGCTCTAGCCAACTTATGGTTATTGAACATGACTACGGCGATAAATGCGTTAAGTTAGATGTACACGTAGTAAGTAACTTTAGCGGTGAAGCGCATGGTGCAGAAGGACAACCTAGCGAGTGGGTAGCAATTAGTGAATTAGGAAATTATGATTTTCCTGAGGCTAATGCCGACATAATCGAAAAGATAATCTCTCGGTACGCATAATACCAATTCGCTTAATTTAGTGATCTATTTTGAGGTAAGAAAACCGTGTCGATAACAAGGCAAAAGTTTTTTATTTAATCAGAGCTCAAGTTAAATAACCTGAACTCTGGATAATAAATCTATCTCGAGCAGCTATTTTCAGCGCTAACTGCGTTGAATTTACTTGCAATAGGCCTGCTATTGACGCGTAAATTCGCCTTGTTTTCACCAAAAATCTCTGGCTAGAGAAGATAAATTTAAATATCACCATAATTCAATACGTTAGTAAATCTCTTAACCAGAGCTCAGGTTAAGTATTATTGCGGATTGGTATAACCAAAGTATCTAAAAACTGCTCAGTTAGTCAGTAATGCAAAGCTGATTGAGCAGCATTTAATTTTAAAGCGCTCAAAAATACAGTTTATAACGTATCCGAAACCAACTTTCGCTTTATAAAAATAGACTAAAGATGGTCATGGATACGATCGTATTTAATCACTTCACCTTAAAAGTCTATTCCGGCTTTTTAAACATAGCCCGTAAATTAGCCACTCTTGCTTGGCCTTTTTCCATACGTTCTGCTTGCGTATTAGGTGCCTTTTTATTTTCAAACGCAAGATCGTCTTGCGGTAATTCTTGTACGAACCGGCTTAATTCGGTTTGTGAAGTTTCACCAAATTGACGTCGTATTTTTGCATAAGTAAGTGTTAACTCTTGCTGGGCACGTGTAATACCAACGTAAGCTAATCGGCGTTCCTCATCTACGTTGTCTTCATCAATACTTACCTGATGAGGAAGTAAACCTTCTTCCATACCCACCATAAATACATACGGGTACTCTAAGCCTTTTGATGCATGCAGTGTTGATAAATGCACCGCATCAGCTTCGTCTTCTTCTTCGTTACGCTCAAGCATATCGCGAAGAGTTAACTTACTCACAACTTCAGCCAATGTCATTGGCTCGTTATCGGCATCACCGGTCAACATATCGGTTATCCAGCGATACAGTTCGGATACATTTTTCATGCGCATTTCAGCGGCTTTTGCACTCGGTGATGACTCGTACAAATACGCCTCGTAGTTAATATTACGCACTAAGTCTTTAACTGCTTCAAGCGTGTCACTGCGTACTGCGTTATCAGATAGCTCAACAACCCAGCGCGCAAATCCGGCAAGCGCATTAAAGCCACGTCCTTTTAATCTGTAGCCTAAATCGTTATCAAAGCAAGTAGCAAACAAGCTCGCATGTTTTTCGTTAGCTAATGTGCCAAGCTTTTCAAGTGTGACCGTGCCTATTTCACGGCGCGGAGTATTTACGATACGTAAAAAAGCATTGTCATCATCTTGATTAACTAACAGGCGTAAGTACGCCATAATATCTTTAATTTCTGAACGAGCGAAAAACGACATCCCACCACTAATTTTATAAGGGATACGGTTACTCATTAACGATTTTTCAAAGCCACGCGCTTGATGATTACCACGATACAAAATCGCATAATCTTTATAGCTGGTGCGCTTCATAAACTTATGCGAAATTATTTCAGCAACTACACGCTCAGATTCATGTTCTTCATCACGACAGCTAATTACCTTAATTGGCTCACCGTAACCTAGTTCACTGAATAGTTTTTTCTCGATGTCATGAGGGTTATTGGCAATTAAAATGTTAGCCGCTTTTAGTATTCGCCCTGCACTTCGGTAGTTTTGCTCAAGCTTTATAAGCCTAAGCCCTGGATAGTCTTTACCTAATAACACTAAGTTTTGCGGACGTGCACCACGCCATGAGTAAATTGATTGGTCGTCATCACCTACCACGGTAAAACGGGCACGCTCGCCTACTAACAATTTAACAAGTTGGTATTGGCTAGTATTAGTATCTTGATACTCATCCACCAGCAAATACTTAAACCGTTGTTGCCAGCGCTCACGAGAAGTGGCGTTATTAGTAAGTAGCAAAGTAGGGATCATAATTAAATCATCAAAATCCAGTGCGTTATAAGCACGTAGCTGATTTTGATAGCGTGCATAAAGCTGTGCAAACAAGGCTTTTTGCGCATCACGTGCTTCGCGTATTGCTTGCTCGGGCAGCACTAATTCATTTTTCCAACTACCAATTTCCATTTTAAGTAGTTTGAGTAAATCTTTGTCTTTTTTTAGCTCATCTTCGGTTAAATCACCCAGTAATTGATTGGTATCTTGGTCATCAAATAACGAAAAGCCAGGCTTGAACCCCAGTGTACTTAGCTCTTTTTTTATTATTTCTAAACCTAGCGTATGAAACGTTGATACCCATAACCCTTTAGCATCTTGCTTACCAAGCGTTTGCAGCACTCGCTCACGCATTTCTTTGGCTGCTTTATTGGTAAAAGTAACCGCCGCTATATTTCGCGCTTTGTACTCACATTTTTTCACCAAATAAGCAATTTTATTAGTAATAACACGGGTTTTACCAGAGCCCGCGCCCGCGAGTACTAAGCATGGACCACTAATATATTTTACGGCTTCATCTTGTTTAGGATTGAGTTTCATAACGACCAAAGAAATTTAAAAGACGCGCAATTTTAACGTAACCATTACTGCGAGCATAGCAATTGCCTTAATTAATTAAGGCAAAGATGATCATGTGTTAAATAGTGTAGGTATAAGGTATTATTATCATTTTAGGCAGCAGCGAAGGGGAAAATATGATCAATCCAGCAAAACTTGAAGAAATTGCTAAACAAATCACTAGCAATATGCCACAAGGTGTAAAAAACCTAGCAGAAACACTCGAAGGTAAAACAAAGCAAGTTTTACAAAACAAGCTTGCTGAGATGGACTTTGTGAGCCGTGAAGAATTTGATGTGCAAAGCCAAGTACTTATTCGTACTCGCGAAAAGCTAACTGAACTCGAAGCTAAAGTAGCATTACTTGAGCAACAACTTAGCACTGAGACTGACGCTGAATAATTAATTTGTTGTGCAAAAAAGGCAGCTTAGGCTGCCTTTTTGCGCTTTACTAAGTTTATTCAAGTAGCTCATCAAGTACATAGTAAGATAACTTAACCTGCTGCGCTAAACTCACACTCAGTATTTTTTGCGCCACTTGCTTACCCGTTATTGGTTTATAGCGTTTTAAAAACGGGAGTCGTGTAATAACAGGGAAAATAACACTGCCTATTCTTTCTGCCACTCTAAACTGCTCACGATCACCTAATAGCAACGACGGTTGAAAAATACTTATTTTGTCAAAAGCGAGTGCTTTAATATGCTGTTCAAGCTCACCCTTCATTTTTAAATAAGGGCTATTACTGTGTGCATTAGCACCACTTGATGACACTAAACAGTAATGTGAGATGCCATTACTTGCCGCCAGTTGCGCGGCTATAAACTGATAATCAACATCAACTCTGCGCTGAGCTTGGGTTGAGCCTGCTTGCTTACGTGTTGTGCCTAAACACGAGAACAATACGTCACCTTTAAAAAGCTCAACGTATTGAGTTAATTTTTCAAAATCAATAACGTGATTAACTAACTTTGCGTGTGTAATAGGCAAAGCCCGACGACTTAACGTAACCACTTTGATATAACGATCGCTATTAAGTAGCTTATGTAGCAACTCATTACCGACCAAACCTGTAGCACCTATTAATATCGCCGTCTTAGTCATAGTTTTATTTACTCTCACCTACTTTTTTAAGCACGTGCTGTACTGCTCTTTTATAACTTTGTGTTTCCTCGCTGGCGCACGTTACAACCGACTCCAAATCATGAAGGTGCCCATTTTCTAAACCATAAACCCAACCATGAACACTGAGCTCTTGCCCGCGCTCCCACGCGTCTTGCACAATGTTAGTACGACATACATTACGTACTTGTTCGATTACGTTTAACTCAATAAGACGGCTTAAGCGCTCGCTTTCTGGCATTGCGTTAAGTTGCTCAAGGTGCTTTTCTTTTACATCACCTACATGGCGCAGCCAGTTGTCAATAAAGCCAAATTTTGCATTGCTTAAAACGGCTTGTACGCCACCACAACCGTAATGCCCCACAACCATAATGTGTTTTACTTTTAATACTTCCACAGCGTACTGCATAACCGACAAACAGTTATGGTCAGTGTGTACAACCACGTTAGCAACGTTACGATGTACAAATAATTCGCCTGGTAGTAAATCAACTATTTGATTAGCAGGTACACGAGAGTCAGAACAACCAATCCATAAATATTCAGGATTTTGTTGCATTGATAAAATTTTAAAAAAGTCAGGGTCGGCTTCGCTTGTACGAGCAGCCCAGCGTTTATTATTTTCGAATAAATTTTTTAACTTTCTCATTACATCTCTTATTAAGTCGAGGACGGAAATTTAATGGATACTGGCAAGAATTAAAATATTACGAGGCGTTAACTGCTTCTCGCAAAAAATATTAACACTCACCTGATAACCTTGCTGCTGCAAATATAAAGCACGATCGAGCACAAGCCAAACCTCAATTGCTCTTCGGAACACATGTCGAACCAGTTCAATTCGGTCAGTTATTTTTTTTCGCGCCTGCCCCACTTCTAAAAACTGATTATAATCAGTAGATTGAGGTAACGTTATATCTTTTTTTTCAGCAGCCCATGCGCAGAATGATTTGAACGAATCTGAGAATATTGCTTTATTAACCGAAGGCACGCTTACGTAGTGTGATTCATTCGTAATCGACTTTCTTAGTGCGTCAAAACCGAGTCGCCATTCTAATTCTGTTTTACGCACTTTTTCCAGACGAGAAGGCGCTGTAACGGTTTCTTGCAATGCGAGCTTTAAATCACGATGCGTTAGCTTAAGCGTACTTTGCTTTGCAACCTCACTCATAGCAAGGTATTCATTAGCCGTAAATAGGTGATAACAACAAGGTGAAAAGCTAATTTTTTGTACTTTAGCTAAACTTGCTTGGCGCATAAATGTTTGGTGCAAGCCACCGCATGCGTGCAGCGCTACAGCATGCATATCAGCATTAAAAAATTGAGTGATGTCATCTTTTAGCACATCTGCTTGGCTAAAGTGCATTGCTAAGCCTTGTTGCTGTGCACTTTTTTGCCCTTGCTCACATAAGCTTTGTTGCAGCTCAATACTGTGCACATCACTTGCGCCATTAAAAGCAAGCATTCGCCCTAAATGCCCTTTACCAGCACACCACTCTAAAACTGGCTGTTTAGTATTAGGCAGTGCCGATACAAAATCTTGTAACTGATCAAACTTACGACCTTTAATACCGTTACTTATCCAAAATGGATAATCAGTTCGGTTTAACTCCGCGCCTGGTAGTTCACACAAATTAGCAAGTTCACCAAGGTCATTTATGTATTGACTAAAAAATTGATATAACTGACTTTGATCGTTATCAAGTGCAGTAACTTGATCGTCACTTAGCCCATTAAGTACCTCTTGTAGTTTTGGCCACGGGATCGCGTTAAAATCAAATGCAGTACACTGCCAATACTGGCGATTGCGTAGTAAAAGTGAATCAAGGGCAAAGAATTGCTCAGCTAAAGTCATAACAACTTAAAGTAAAAAAAAAGACAGTCGATTATAGCAGTTCAGTAGATTCTCATTAAGCGGTTATTTTTTGCTAAAAATCAGCCGTATATACAAAGGTATCGAAATGATACTCACCAGAATAGCGGCTATGAGCATCCAAGATAATTGCATTGCTTCGGGTTCTTGATATTTATATATAAAACTTGCTTTAACTTCATCAAATTTACTTTGCTGTATGCTATATAAATCCGCGATTAAACGCCATTTTGCTATAGACATATGCCCTAAGTTGGTTGTAGGAGGCATTATGTAATTTTTTAATACTTCAGCCTCAAAAGCGAGCTGATGAAAACTTTTACTTGGCGCATATACTTGTTGCGTAATATTAATTGCTTCATCCATGTTCATCATCGCATAACGCCAGCCTTTTAAACTGGCCTGATAAAATTTCTCGACGGTTTGCGGGTGTTTTTTAAGCATATATTCGCTGGTAAATAAAATATCAGCGTACACATCCATACCATATCGCTGCGGACAAATAAGGCGATGCGCAATACCTTGCTGGGTCATATAATAAGGCTCAGTAGTGACGTATACTTGCATCGCATCTAGCTTGTTTTCAATCCATGCTTGATTTGGATTTTCCCCCTCATAAACCTTAAGCCTATCAGTATCTACCCCGCTGCGCTTTAGCATAACCATTAATTCGGTAGCATCCTTACGGCTTACGCCAGTAATGCGTTTATTAGCAAAGTTACGTGGATGGAAAATATCGGAAGTATCTTTAACCATCCAACAGTAAGGTGAAAACTGCAGCATGGCAGCCATAGCAACAAGGGGTTGACCATTAATACGTTGTTGTAAAATACCTGAATGACCGACACCAAACTGTGCTTTATTATTGGCAACAGGTTCGAAGGTATCGGGCATCATCGGATTAGCGGGTTTAATAATTACATCAAGGCCAACTTCGTCATAAAAGCCTTTTTGTTTTGCCATATAATAACCAGCAAACTGAAATTGATGCGTCCATTTTAGCTGTAATGTGACTGATTCTTGCGCCACTATATGGCTACAAAAAAAGCACAATCCAATAATTAATCCCTTAAATAGCAACTAGGTATCCTCAAAAGTATGGCGATTACCTGTAACTATATGTAAAACTTGTGATAAAGCAAGCACCCTAGTTAGGTGCCTGCCTTTAAAGAAGGATTATACTGAGGCGAGTTTTTCAGCTTTTTCTGCTTGCGGTTTTGATGTTAAAAATTGGCTAAAACACGGGTTTTGCGTTTCATCTTGTACGCTATAACCTAAGCGATTTAAATGCTCGTTAAACACCTCATATTGACTTGGCTCAATAGCAAAACCTGCTAGCACATTCCCCATCGACCCACCATGATTACGATAATGAAATAAAGTAATATTCCAATTACTGCCTAAGGTATCTAAAAAGCGTGCAAGCGCCCCAGGATACTCAGGAAATTCAAAGCGAAGTAAGCGTTCATGCAATTGCTCAGGTGCTTTTCCGCCGACCATATAACGTACATGTAATTTAGCGAGTTCGTTATCCGACAGATCGCAAAATTGATAATCGTTATTTGTTAAGTCTTGCTTTAACTCATTAAGCTCTTGCTCACCTTGACGCAGGGCAATACCGACAAATATTTGTGCTTCACCAGGTCCTGCATAACGGTAGTTAAACTCAGTAATAGCACGGCCACCTAAAGAAGCACAAAACTGTTTAAAACTGCCTTTTTCTTCTTTGATTGTAACGGCTAATAACGCTTCATTTTTTTCACCCAGCGCAGTACGCTCTGCCACATAACGCAGGCGATCAAAGTTTAAATTAGCACCCGATAAAACAGCCGCTAAATGTAACCCTTTTAACCCCGATTGTTGGCTCCACTTTTTAAGCCCTGCCGTTGCAAGTGCACCTGAAGGCTCTGCAATTGCACGGGTAGATACAAAAATATCCTGCATGGCTGCACATATTTCGTCGCTAGTTACTGTAACAACCTCATCGCAAAACTTTTGCGCTAAACGAAATGTTTCAGTGCCAATAATTTTAACCGCTACGCCATCGGCAAAACTGCCAACGCGATCAAGCTCTACTGGCTTACCCGCTTTAAGTGCAGCTTGTAAACACGCACTTTCGTCGGCTTCTACGCCAATTACTTTTATATCTGGACGCAGCGATTTAATATAAACCGCCATACCAGCAAGTAAGCCACCACCGCCAACAGGAATAAACACAGCATCAAGCTCGTTTAATTGCTGCATTAACTCGCGCGCAACAGTGCCTTGACCAACAATGACGTCTGGATCATCAAATGGTGGGACAAATATACCGTTACGTTGCTCTGTAAGTTCAAGCGCGTATGCTTTTGCTGCATCAAAATGATGCCCATGTAATACAACTTCACCGCCAAGTGCGCGTACGGCGCTTACTTTTATTTCAGGCGTTGTTACTGGCATTACAATGGTGGCTTGATGCCCTAAGTGAGATGCACTTAATGCAACCCCTTGAGCATGATTACCCGCAGAAGCGGTAATAACCACCGAACCTTTAGGTAATTTATTTAATTTGTTATACGCCCCGCGTAATTTAAATGAATACACGGGCTGTTGGTCTTCACGCTTTAACCAAACATGGTTACCTAGCTTTTTACTGAGTTCAGACATTTTGCTAACCTCAGTAACTTTAGCCAAAGGCTCCATGTTTGCTTGAATAATAGCGCGAAAATAATCGAGCTCTTGAGAGACCATAATTAACTAAGCGCCTCCAATTTAGCTAAATCGCGAACAGCGCCTTTATCGGCACTCGTTGCAAGTAATGCATAGGCTTTTAAAGCAGACGACACATAACGTTCACGATCAACTGGTTTGTACGCCATTTTTCCGCGTGCTAATTGCTTTTGTTTACGTGCCTCAAGTTCTTCATCGCTTAGCGCTAACGTAATTTCGCGTGTTGCGATATCAATAATGATTTTGTCGCCATTTTCAACATAAGCAATTGCACCACCACTTGCAGCCTCTGGCGACACATGGCCAATTGATAAACCCGAAGTACCACCTGAGAAACGACCATCAGTAATAAGTGCGCATTTTTCAGCTAAGCCTTTCGATTTTAAGTAGCTTGTTGGGTATAGCATTTCTTGCATCCCTGGGCCGCCTTTTGGCCCTTCATAACGAATAACAACAACATCGCCGGCTTTTACTTCGTTATTTAAAATCCCTTCTACTGAATCATCTTGTGATTCGTACACTACTGCGGTGCCTTCAAAATGCAGCATTTCGTCAACGACGCCTGCACTTTTCACAACACAACCATCAACGGCTAAATTCCCCGAAAGCACAGCTAAGCCACCGTCTTGACGAAAAGCGTGTTCAACGCTTCGAATACACCCATTCACACGGTCGTTATCGCCTTCATCCCAACGACACTCTTGGCTCATTGCTTTAGTGGTACGAATGCCCGCAGGGCCTGCACGATAAAACTTGCGCGCCGCTTCGTTCGTAGGGTCAGTTGCATCCCATTTTTTAACAAGTTCAGCCATTGTTGACCCAGCGACATGATTAACCGACATATCAACTAAACCTGCTTTACCAAGCTCGCGAACAACTGCCATCATACCACCAGCACGGTGGACATCTTCAATATGGTACTCTGGTGTTGCTGGTGCAACTTTACATAAAAACGGTGTTTTACGAGAAAGCGCATCAATGTGCGACATATCAAAATCAACGCCCGCTTCTTGCGCTGCAGCGAGTAAATGTAATACGGTATTTGACGAGCCGCCCATTGCAATATCAACAACCATTGCATTCATAAAGGCTGTTTTATTGGCAATAGCGCGTGGCAATACATCTTGATTGTCTTTTTGGTAATACTCACGACATAAATCAACAATACGGGCACCCGCTTCAACATACAGTTGTTTACGGTCTTTATGAGTCGCAAGCGTGGTACCGTTACCCGGCAATGCTAAACCAATCGCTTCTAGCAAACAGTTCATTGAATTTGCAGTAAACATACCTGAACACGAACCACATGTAGGACACGCAGAACGCTCTACTTGCTCTGAATCTGCATCACTTACCGATTCATCAGCACCTTTAACCATGGCATCAACTAAATCAAGTTTAATGTCGATGTTAGCAAGTTTAGTTTTACCCGCTTCCATTGGACCGCCCGATACAAATATTACCGGAATGTTTAAGCGTAGTGCTGCAAGCATCATTCCTGGCGTAATTTTGTCGCAGTTTGAAATACAGATCATCGCATCAGCACAATGACCATTTACCATGTACTCAACCGAATCAGCAATTAAATCGCGCGAAGGCAGCGAATAAAGCATACCGCCGTGCCCCATCGCAATACCATCATCAATCGCAATGGTATTAAATTCTTTTGGAACGCCACCGGCTTGGGTTATTGTCTCACCCATAAGCTCACTAAGCTGATTAAGGTGTACATGCCCTGGTACAAATTGTGTAAACGAGTTAACTACGGCAATAATCGGTTTACCAAAATCAGAGTCTGTCATACCTGTTGCGCGCCATAATGCTCTTGCGCCTGCACGTTTACGTCCTTCAGTTGTTGTTGCACTTCTTAATTTAGCCATAGTTACCTCAGTTTTTGCCGCAATGTAAGCGGGCATTCCTCATTCTAAAATTGGTGAATAACCGAGTGACTCAGTTACTCGTAAATTATTTTTTAATGCGTAATTACACAGCCTGTTGGTGCTGTAAATTTTGTAAAGTGACTTCTTTTACATCCACCAGCTTGTTTAGCTGGCTGGTTAATAGGTGAATAGGTTTATCACTATCTACCGTCATGACCACATTGTATAAGCCATCATCCATATTGAGCTGAAAATGCGTGAGGTCAAAACCACGATGACGCACAACGCGTAAAAAGCGCTCTACCGCTATACTTTGGCTTTTTAATGCAATAGTTAGGCTATGTTTCATTGTGCTTTCTCCGTCATCATTTCGTCGTTAGCAGCCCCAGGTGGTACAAGTGGCCAAACGTTTTCTTTATTATCAATACAGGCATGTACTATGTACGGGCCTTTACTGTTAACTAATGCTGTAATAGCATCATCAACTTGGTTCGCGTGGGTAATTGTTTGCCCAGGAATACCAAATACAGCAGCTAATTGAACAAAATCTGGATTATCCGAAAGGTCAGTTTCAGAGTAACGCCCTTCAAAAAATAGTTCCTGCCATTGGCGAACCATACCCAAGCGCTGATTATCTAAAATTAATATTTTTACAGGTAAATTATTACGGCGAATAGTGGCCAATTCTTGAATATTCATCATTATTGAGCCATCACCCGACACAGTAATAACAAAGTCATCAGGGCGTGCTACCTGCGCGCCAATAGCCGCAGGTAAACCAAAGCCCATTGTACCTGCACCACCACTGCTTAAATGATTACTCGGGTGAGTAAACTTCATGTGTTGTGCTACCCACATTTGGTGTTGACCAACATCGCAACACACAACACCCGTTTTTGGCATGCGTTGGCTCAATTGGTTTAACAAGTACGGTGCATATACCTTCTCACCTGGGTAGTCGTAACGCCACGCGTGCTTAATATTCATTTCTTTATTTGTGTCACACCAGGCTTTAGGTGTTACAAAGCACTCAAGTGCGGGTAACGACGTTTTTAAATCAGCAATTAATGAGGCTTTAGCAGGTTTTCGTTTACCAACTTCAGCGGCATCTATATCTAAATGGATTACTTTTGCTTTAGCTGCAAATTTAGCTAAGTTACCTGTTACGCGATCATCAAAGCGTGCACCTATACATACAAGTACATCACATTCTTGCACCGCAATATTAGCAGCTTGACCACCATGCATACCTAACATACCTAAGTAATGCTCGTAATCTGGTAACACACTGCCTAGCGCTTTAAGTGTTGATACAGCTGGCATCTGCGTTTTGTTTAAAAACTGCATTAACTCGTCTTGCGCATCAGCAGCTTGTACACCACCGCCTACATACGCTACAGGCTGTTTAGCCTCACTCAACAGTTGGTTAGCAATAGCAACTTGCTTTAAATCTAACTCTGGTAAGTATTCATCAGCTGCAAGCCAAGGCTTAAAAGGGACTTGCGCCATTTGAATATCTTTTGGGATATCGACAAGTACGGGACCTGGTCGGCCGCTTTGCGCTAAATGGATAGCTTCTTGTAATATCTCTGCTAAGTCTTCAGCTCGTTCTACCATGTAGCTATGTTTAGTACACGAAAGCGACATACCTAGTACATCTATTTCTTGAAATGCATCAGATCCAATGGCTGCAGTAGGCACTTGGCCGGTGATCGCTAACAACGGAACTGAGTCCATCATCGCATCAGCAAGGGCTGTTATTAAGTTAGTTGCACCTGGGCCCGATGTTGCAAAGCACACGCCTAATTTACGCGTACTGCGAGCATAACCAACAGCGGCAAACCCTGCACCTTGCTCATGGCGAGTAAGGTAGTGTTTGACTGGCGCACCATACAGCGCATCGTAAATTGGCATAATAGCTCCGCCTGGGTAGCCAAATACTTCATTTACGCCGTGTTTGGTCAATAAATCGATTGTTAGTTCTGCGCCTGTCATTAATAAACCCTCATTCCTCAGTGACAACCCAATTACATTTTTACGCTAAAAACTTTACCCTTAAAACTAAAAAGCCCTCCGAACGGTTAAGTGCGGAGGGCTTTTTAATGCTTAAGTTTTTAAAGCACTACGAAGCCCTCGCGGGAATAATCACCACGATAATAATCAGGACTAGGTTAAGTGCATTTGTAAGCATGTAATTAATACCAAATTTTGTTCAATTATTGCGAAGATTAACTCTTCACTCTCTTTTTATATTAGTACCGCGCTAGGCCCTTTAAGTCAACACCAAAGTTAATCTAACAAAAAGACTAAAAGGCAATTTATCAGGTTTTAAAATTCATTATATAAACTGGTGGTGGTTTTTTTATGCTCTAATTTCATTCTCAGAAATTCACTATTCTTATATCCCTTATTTAAGGTTTGATTAATTTTTAAGAATATTTTTATAAATAAAATTATTTATCACCTTCAGGTAATGCGTAGGTTCTCTTAAGCAGTTCTTAAGTGTTGTTGCATAGCATGGCGTTGTTATTTTAAACGAGCCTAAATATGAACGTCATTAGTCAAACACCAGCACAAAAAAAGCCAAATCGTAGTAAACGATTTTACATTCACTGTAGTGCAAATGCCTTTGTAGTGATGATTGCCTGTTATTACTGTTTAGTTATAAACATTCCTTTTATTCAAGGTTCGTTTAGCGCCATCACCTCCCTTGCATCTTTTTCGTGGCTATTTTTACTTTCAGTGCCACTACTGTTGTTATGCCTTTTAATTATTTTCTTTTCGATAGTGTCGGTTAGGTGGTTACTAAAGCCAATTAACTACTTTTTACTGATAATTTCGAGCGCTGTGTTTTACGGCTCATTAAATTACGGCGTCGTGTTTGACTATTCAATGATTCAAAACACATTTGAAACGGATTCAAGCGAAGCACTGAGCTATTTAAATCCGCAGCTCATAGGTTTTCTACTGCTGTTTTGTGCGCTACCTGTTTTTATATTAAGCAAAGTAAAAATACACTTTACCCGCCCTCACCAAGAAGCGATTAGTCGTATAAAACTTATTGTAGCGTGCTGCTCATTAATTGCTTTAGTGGTCGTAAACTTTTACGCCGACTACGCAGCCACAGGCCGTAATAACCGTATTTTAAAAAAAGAAATCATCCCATTTCAGTATCTCTCTAGCAGTTATAAATATATGCGCGATCAGCTGCTGTATACCAATATGGAATTTAAAAATATAGATGCAACACCTACGCTTATTGCGCCTAACACCACCAGCGTAACAGTTATGGTTGTTGGCGAAACCGCACGAGCAAAAAACTTTGCTTATCAAGGTTATAAGCGCAACACCAATCCTTACACACAAAAGTACAATGTGACGTATTTCAAAAATGTGGCGTCTTGTGGCACCGCTACGGCTGTGTCTGTGCCGTGTATGTTTTCACTGCAAACACAAAATAACTTTGATCGATTAGCAGCCGACAACCAACAAAACCTGATTGACTTAGCACAGCAAGCTGGCAGCGGCGTACTGTGGGTTGATAACAACAGCGGCTGTAAAAATGTATGCACCCGTGTTGTTAATATTGATATACCGACCACCCCATCAGCGCTTTGCGATGGGAAATATTGTTTTGATGAAGCACTGCTTGCTCCACTTAAGCGCAAACTCGCTAATTTAAGCCAAGCTAATACCGTTATCGTCCTACATATGATGGGCTCACACGGACCAACCTACTTTAAACGCTACCCAGATAAATTTAAGCAATTTACGCCTACGTGCGACAGAAGCGACATTCAAAACTGCTCACTTGATGAATTAGTTAATACCTACGACAACACAATTGCGTACAGTGACTTTGTTAACGCTCTAGTGATTGAGCAATTAGAAGCGCTGCCAAACAATATAGATAAGCAGTTTTTATATGTCTCTGATCATGGTGAATCACTTGGCGAAGCCGGTGCTTATTTACATGGTTTTCCGTATAGCTTTGCACCTAGCACACAAACGCATGTTCCTCTTTATATGTGGGCTGATGAACATAATCAGCGCATTACCAATACCTGCTTGGCTAATTTAGACACCACTGCTGCGCGCTCACACAACAATATTTTTCACACCCTTTTAAATTTAATTGGCATTAAAAGCAAAACGTATCAAGCATCGCTCGATTTACTTGCTAGCTGCCAAACAACACCAAGCGAAATACAATTATGAGCAATAAAACCGTTATAAAACGCCAAGGCTTAATGCGCCTTATTTTTACCTTAAGCCATTCTTTTAACGGCTTAAAATGGATGAGTCGATTTGAAGCGGCGTTTCAACAAGAGCTAGCACTGTTTTCGTTACTCGGTGTGTTTGTGTGGCTACAAGAAATTGCACTAAGCGATAAGCTATTACTTATAGCCAGCCTGCTTTTTGTATTATTTGCTGAGCTGGTAAATACGGCAGTTGAGGTTGTAGTTGATAGAATTGGCAGTGAATACCATGAGCTTTCGGGGCTCGCTAAAGATATTGCCTCTGCAAGCGTGTTTATAGCTATGCTAATTGCCGCTCTTATTTGGTGGGCTGTGTTATGGGCATAAAGCTAACTTTTATACCTAAAATACAAAATGCACTTGGCCCTGTATGGATTTTTATTGTATTTGCTATTTTAGCACTTAGCTTTTTAACACTTGCTCGCTTTGGATTAAGTATATGGCAAGGGGAGCGTGTATTTGGATCGCATGCGTGGTTATCTATATTTATAGGTGGTTTAAGAGTTGATATAGCCACTCTAAGCTACATTATTATGCCCGCATTACTACTTACTTTACTGATGCAAAGCGTAGGTTGGCAAAATAAAGTACGCGGCCTCATTAAAATTTATTTAGTGACAATGTCTGCTTTACTTGTTTTTTTTGAAGTGATTACGCCTACGTTTATAAACGAGTACGATTTACGCCCTAACCGCTTATTTATAGAATATTTAATTTACCCTAAAGAAGTCTCAAAAATGATTTTTTCAGGCTATAAGTTAGAAGTATTTATTGCTGTTATAGCACTTATTTTAAGCTGTAAATTTGCAAGTAAAGTATTTAGCAATCAATGGCAAAGCAAGTCATCACTAACAGGCTTAAATCAATCAATTTTAGCGCTTGTTTTAGTATGCTTAACTATTTTGGGCGCGCGTAACTCATTAGGGCACAGACCACTTAACCCCGCCATGGTCTCGTTCTCTACTGATCACTTACTTAACGACTTAACCCTTAACTCACTTTATAGCGTCGCATTTGCAGTTAAGCAACTTTCTAATGAGCAATCAAGCCAAGACTATTATGGCAAAATGCCCACCGATGAATTGCTTAGTATTGTGCGTAGTAACATGCAAAACACGCAAGCCGCATTTAATGATGTAACCGCCCCTACAAAAACGTTTCATGGCGCAAGTAATACAGGTAAACCAAAAAATCTAGTCATTATTTTACAAGAAAGTTTAGGTGCTCGTTACGTAGGCACGCTTGGTGGTTTACCGCTTACACCTAATATAGACGCCCTTTATAAACAAGGCTGGGGGTTTGATAATTTATACGCCACGGGTACACGTTCAGTGCGTGGAATTGAGGCGGTAATTACAGGGTTTACACCAACGCCTTCGCGTGCGGTTGTTAAGCTTGATAAATCACAACGTGACTTTTTTACCATTGCTGATTTTTTAGCGAAGCAAAATTACAACACACAGTTTATTTATGGTGGCGAAAGCCATTTTGATAACATGCGAAGCTTCTTTTTAGGCAATGGTTTTAAAAGTATCGTAGATACAAATAACTTTAAAAAAATAGACTTTAATGGCTCGTGGGGCGCATCAGACGAAGACTTGTACGATCAAGCCGACATAGAACTTACTAAGCTTAAAAATCAAAAAAAAACCTTTTTTAGCCTTATATTCTCAAGCTCTAACCATAGCCCGTATGACTTTCCTGACGATAAAATAACGCTGTACGATAAACAAAAACAAACTCGTAATAATGCTGCCAAGTATGCCGATTACGCACTAGGCACCTTTATCGAAAAAGCTAAAAAATCGAGCTACTGGGACGATACCGTGTTTATAGTTATTGCCGATCACGACTCACGCGTATCTGGGGCAAGTTTAGTACCGGTTGATCACTTTAAAATTCCGGCCGTTATTTTTGGTAAAGGTATTACTCATAAACGAGATAGCCAACTAGCCAGCCAGATCGATATTCCTGTTACTCTACTGTCTTTAATTGGCGCAAGTGGTAAGCACCCTATGATAGGCCATGATTTATCAAAGCCAATTAGCGACAACAAACAACGCGCCATGATGCAATACGACAAAAACTTTGCCTACATGCACGATAATAAAGTGGTGGTGTTACAACCACAAAAACCAGCAACCACCTATACATATAGCAATAACCAGCTTGTGCCATGTGAAAACGATGAGCAACTAGTTAGAAAAGCCCTAGCCCACGCGAACTTAGGTAATCTAGCCTACACAAATGGTTGGTATCATTAACCAAGTGACTTGATAGTAAAGCCTTGTTAAAGTAACAAGGCTATTTTTATAAACCGAGTAAACATGAAAATCCTCGTTATTGAAGACTCTGAAGCACTAAGACGCAGCTTGCAAGTTGGCCTTAGCAACCTTGGTTTTACCGTAGATGAAACTGGTGATGGCTCAGAAGGGTTGAGTATGGCACTGAGTGGAAACTACGACCTCCTCGTACTTGATTTAATGCTACCGAGCGTTGATGGCATGAGTATTTTACAAGCACTGCGCAGCAGTAATAGCCAAAGCCGTGTGCTAATTTTATCGGCACGAAGTGAGCCTCAAGATAAAATTAGCGGCCTTATGAAAGGCGCTGACGATTATTTAACTAAGCCATTTTCGTTTGAAGAACTCCATGCTCGCGTCCTTGCATTACTTCGTCGTGGTTCACTGCAAACCCAACAAAATACCCTTACCGTAGGTGATTGCGTATTAGATCTCTCCCTTAAAACTCTTAACTACAAGCAACATGCCATTGAGCTCACGCGTAATGAATACAAAATAATAGAATGCTTATTTAACGCCCCAGAGCGAGTATTGGGGCTTGAGCTTATAAGTGAAGCGGTGGTAGGTCAGTTTGATATGCTCTCTAAAAATGCGCTGGAAGCACACATCTCAACCATACGTAAAAAAGTAAGACAGTTTGATGGCGAGCTCCCGATAAAAAATAAACGTGGATTTGGTTATGTCGCAACAACAAAATAAAAGTCACTCAATAAAACGTAAACTCGTTAATAATATTAGCGCTGTACTTTCGGTTATTTTATTCACCATATTTTTAACCGTTGATTTAAGCGTTGATACTTGGGTGGAAGATCAGTTCAATCAGTCTTTAACTAATAAAGCTAACTACTTAAAAACCTTAGTTGAAGATGACAACAACGTGGTTGAATTTGATTTTGCTGGTGAGTTTATGTCGGAGTATGAGGCTGCCGATGCCACTGAGTTTTACCAGCTATGGCATGGCAGTGATGTTTTTGAGCGTTCGGACTCATTAGCGCTTTATGAAAATGCTAACCTGCCTTTTTTAAAAATGCCGATAAACGAATCTAAAATTATAGATTACGAGCTTCCTAACGGGCGTGATGGCCGCGCACTTATAAGTCACTTTGTAGCCCAAAAAGATGATAGAAACCCCACTCACTCTGCTGTTTTTAATACCATGACACTTGCAATTGCAGCGCCGACAGCCGAACTTAATAAAGTACTGATTATTATTGATGTGGTCTTTATTTTAACCTGTGTGCTTGGTGTGTTTGGTGTGCGCTATTTAGTGACACGCATTGTAAATAAAGGCCTGCACCCGCTACACAATTTAAACGACCAAATTAAGCTACTCGATATTACTGGTGTTGCGCAAACAATAGAAAGCGACTTTAAAGTAGAAGAAATAGAACCCATACGTAACGAGCTAAATAAGTTTATTACCGTTAATCAGCAACTCTATAGTAATGAAAAACGCCTAACAAGCGACATTGCACACGAGCTAAAAACCCCAATAGCTGAACTCATAAGCCTTTCAGAAGTGGCTATTCGCTACCCTGACGATAAACGTATTAGCGACACCTATACCAGTGATGTACTTAATATTTCACAGCGTATGAAAACGATAGTAAATAACCTATTGTTATTACAACGTTCAAACAGCAGTACAATGAAATTAGATATAAAAGCAATCACCCTCAATAACTTAGTCAATCAAACTATTAATGAACTGACTTTTAAGCACCCAACTATTAAATCGCGTTTAAGAAGCAATATTAGTGAAGACCTTACACTTATGGCTGACGAATTTAGTTTAAATACTATTTTGTGTAATTTGATTGATAACGCACTATTTTATGGACTTCCTGAAGACCCTATTAGATTAAGTGCGGTAAATAACACGAAAAATATTACTGTCTGTGTTAGTAATAAAATACACAAGCCACTAAGTCACGATCAGTTGACCGCTATTTTTGATCCGCTCTATCAGTTAGATTCGTCACGAACTAATAATCAACGCCACGGTTTAGGGTTATCTATTGTGCAGAGCTTGTGTAACTTAAATGGTCTTACAATTACAGCTAACAATACCAAAGATACCACGCTAACGTTTATATTAACGTTACCCACTAAGTGAATTTAGGTTAGTATTTATATTACTAATTCTCGAAATTTTAAGGATAAACCATGAATGCCCTGATCCGCATGAGCCATTTATTTATTGTGGCGTTGCTTATAACATTTAGTTTTAACAGCTACGCTGATCCCGCTTTATATAAAATAGAAAAAAATGGCGTTAGCTCTTACTTATTTGGCACTGTACATGTTGGTGATGCCAGCATGAATGGGTTACCTAAAAAGATAACAGATGCAATTAGCGCAAGCAAAGAGGTTATTGTAGAGGTTGATATAAGTAAACTTACACCATTTGAAATGCAGCAGCGCTCAATGCCACTTATGATGCAAACCAATGGCAAAACACTGCAAACAGAACTGACTAAACAAAATTACAATAAACTAAAAGGCTACTTTGCTAAAAAATCGATTGATATTGCTATGTTCAATGCTTTAAAGCCATGGGCCGTAATGGTTACCATGATGCAAATTGAATTTCAAAATGCAGGCTTTTCTGATCAAACGGGCATAGACAAGCAAGTGCTTAGTTATGCTAAAGAGCATAATATTAAAATTGGCGAGCTTGAAACCCTAGAGCAGCAACTACAAATGTTTGATGGTATGGCGCTATTAAGCAATGAAATGATTGAAGAAACCTTTGAGCAACTAGCCGATATTAATACTTACTTTATCAAGTTAGTTAATGCATGGAAAAGCGGTGACATGGATACACTAACCGATTACTACAACATGAGTTTTGATGAGAGTGACTACGGTAAGATCAGCGAGCAAGTAATGTTAATTAATCGTAACAACAATTGGGTTAAACAACTCACACCACGTTTAGCAAACGAGCAGCTATTTATTGCGGTGGGCGCTCTACACTTACCTGAGCAACACGGTTTAATTAAACAACTACAAAAGCAAGGTTTTACCGTTAGCCGTATTTAATCCTCTATAAAATGAAATGAGCAGGCCAATGTTTGCTCATTTTTATACGCTGAGCTACTTCCTAATTTTATTTACACAATAACAATTTAGATAATTTACTTTACAGCTAAAAGCACTGAGTTGATAAAATTTTGTCATTTGAGATATCAAAAATAGACCTATTTACGACTATACACTTTCGCTAATACATCAATCACCATCTGCTTATCTATAGGCTTAAAAACATGGGCATTAATCCCACATTCACCTGCATACGCGATATCACTATCGGAGGTATTTGCAGTAACAACAATGATTGGTGTTGATTGATCAAATGTTCGTATTTTTTTACTCGCTTCAAAGCCATCCATTACGGGCATATTTAAATCCATAAATATTACGTCATATCGTTCTCTAGTGACCATTTCACAGGCTACTTTACCATTTTCAGCAGATACGCAGCTATAACCGAGTGATGTCAAAACTCGTGTTAATACCAGCATATTTAATGGGTTATCTTCAACAACTAAGCAATGAAGCGTTGAAGGTAGTATTGTCTTCTTCGATTTATCTGGCTCATTAATAGTAATTGGTATTTTAAGCGTGACCAACGCCCCCCCATGTTCATTATTTTCAAATAATATTTTGCCATGAAAAGCTTTAACAATGTATTGCACGCGCGCAAGGCCTGTTCTAAGGCCTTGAAAATGATTGCTTTGCTCCTGCGAATTAAATACAGGGCTATCTACCTGACTTAAAAAACCACATCCTGTATCTTTTACCGTAACAATTAATTGCTCGTAATCCACTTTAGCATCGATATGAACTTCACCCTGCACGGTAAACTTTAACGCATTACTTAATAATTCAGCTAGCATCTGCTGCAAACGCTTATGATCGAGTTCAGTAGTACAATTAAGAGTCGAATCGAACGAGGTTATCAACCTTATACCTTTCTGCTCATAAGCATACTCATAAGTGGTTAATATTCTTTCTAGTGATCGTAATAAATTTGTATTTGTTAATTGCAGTGACCAATGCCCTAAACTCAATGCTTGTAAATCTTGAAGTTCATCGAGCATCGCTATTATTCTTGACGCGCAAAAAGCCGCCTGCATTTTAATTTTTTTTTGCTCATCTTTAATATATAGAGTTTCGATTGACGAAATCAGCCCTTGCAATGGCGTTCTGAATTCATGACTAGCTCTGGCAATAAAATGTTCTTTATTTTTACTCACCTGATAAGCAAACTCCTTCTGTTTTTGAGAATCAGTCAACGCATTAAGTATCTCCTTTTCCATTGGCATAAATACAAACCGTAGCTCTACAAGTAGCAATAGCATGGCAGCAAGCCAAAATAGTAGCTCAAGATTAGACACCCAGTTCATTTTTGTGATTGCTTCGGTCTCAAATAAACTTACAGCATAATCTAACTGTTTTAATAGAACTTCAACTTGTGTAACAGAGAATATTTGCCTATCTACTTGTCCTTGTTGATAAAGTAGACTTTCAGCCTCTTGAATAAATACCTTAACTTGAGAGTCGAGTTTATTCGGAGTTGATGTGTATAGCTTTACAAGCTTAGGAGTAAGGTACTGATATTCGCCATCATCATTTTTAGAAAGCAAATACTCATGACTATTTTTAAATAATAGTAATGACGCTTTTAGCGCTTTAATATGGTTGCTAGCATCTACTGAAGATATGAGTAATTCATTACTATGCCAAGCAATTTTTTGCGAAAGCATTCTTTGTTTACCTGCAATATTGATAATTTTTGCATCATATTTTTGCACTGATAAAAAATACTGCATAAGTGATGCTGATATGCTTATTAATACCGCGATTGCGATTAAAGCCCATTGGTAGCGGGTTCGGATATTTGCGACAACTTTAAACATACTATGGCCAGTTTTTGTTTTAAGTGTAGCTTAATTTTTTAAAACAAATAAACGGCTTCAATATGATTTTTAAATAAAAAAGCCCAACTTAAAAGCTGAGCCAATAAAAAAAACTATTTTAATTATCGGTTCTCTAATCGATTATAATCGAACATTCCATATTCTATACCGCGATACTGTTTAGCTGTATCGTGCAAAATATCACTATACTGCCAAAATTGAGGGTGAGTACGTCGAATACCAAACTTAGACTTTAATGCTCTATAATCAGCCTCTATTTCCATCATGGGTAATTGCTCTGTAAAAGCAGCCACTTGCTGATCATTATTTAAATACCAAATAGATTCTGGATAGTCACCAATAAAGCCTGGAACAATAGTCGCTGTATCCTCCTTATAAGCACGTTGCCCATCTTCATTCAATAAACTGGATATATTGTAGTGTGCATTGTGATGAATAATAGTATAAGCCTTGTGGCTATCATCAGACTGCTTAACTAAAACAAAAGATAATTGCGGCAATAAATTAACTGCTTTTGCTGGCATAGCATTTATTACGCCTAGCGCTTTAGGCACTTGAGTATAGTCATATTGCTTACTTAACACTGGCGCTAAAGCCTCTTTCATTAAGCCATAAAGCTCATGTTGAGGGTCATTTGTTTCATATTTAATACCACTTGGTTGGCTAAACTCTCGATTATTTTTAAAAAAGTCAGCAAGACTCGGTGGCGATTTGCGATACCAATGTTTTTTAATTTGATCACGCTTATGCTCAGGTAATAATGCTAAAAAGTTTTGCTCACCTTCTAAACGTAAAAAGTCCATATATAAACGCGTTATTAGCTGATGCCCAACATTACCATACACATCAAAGCCGGCGACTAGAAGGTAATGTATACGTTCAAATAAGGCATAATCGAGGATCCATGTAGTTTTTGGCTCTTGTCCTATAAAGCCTTTCACAACAGTAGCACTATCAAAATGACGAAAAATAGTCAGTGCCGCATTTTCATTATGCCCATCGCCTTTCCATAATAAGTCAGTTGTTAAGTGCTCCCCGCCTTTAAACATTTCATTAGCAAGGCCAACCTTTGCTTTTAAATATTTTTGTTCTAACGCTGAATATTTAACCCAGTTAGAAATAGGTAAGGCATTACTTTCCTCAGCTGCGGGCAGTTCAAGCGCATCTTCATGTTGCATTAGCATTTCACCAACAGCGGGAGTAGCTACTTTAGCTGGATCAGCAAACGCGACCCAAAAATGGTCATTAATCACATTTAAAGCAATTTGACCACGACAAACAGGCCCTTTAATAAAGCCCATTATAATTAATTCTGCCTCATCCAGCATAAACTGATATTTTGAATTAATAGGAATAACTTCGAATGTTTTAAATGGGTTAGATGCTGACTCAGGCTTATAACTTGGCATTTGAGTAACAGTATAATCAGGAGCAATAAATTGATCATATAAACGCAGTAATTTAGCTTCATTAAGCTCTAGCGGTAAATGCGTTTTAGATAATATTGTTGTGCGCTCTTGCATAAATCGGTAATAAACACGACTAACCTTAGGGTCGTCATAAGGGCGACGTGTATTAATAAGCTTTATTTTCTCTCCTGGGGGTGTGCTAGATCGTACTAACTTAAAAAAGCTCTGTGGATTTTCTGGGGTAAAATAAATATGTGCTAAAAACCAGTGTTCATAAATATAACGAGCCGATAACTGATATTTTAAACTGTCTTGATTTAAAAAGGCTTCCCATCCGTTTATTTTATTTTGCTCGAGTTTACTTGGCGGCGCAATATGCGACATTTTACCGCCTGTTTTAAGCCATCTTTGTAGATGATTAAACTCTTCGCGTGATACGCCAGGCAATCCATAGGGCATACCACCATGAGGTTGTTCATCAGCTAATTGATCAAATTCCCCCATCGTTGCACAAGTTTGAGAGCGATTTAAAGAAAAATCAAACTCATCGTCTAATACTTCATTTGCTGGTAATTCATGGCTTTGTTTAAGTACTAAACTATTAAATAAAACACTGCCGGCTAAATTCGCCTCTTCAGTTTGTATTCGCTCATTAAGTACCGGCGTAAAGTTTTTTTCCCGCCATTGCTGAGTGTTAGTCGCATCAAATAATAAACGGCTCGGAGTAGTTGCCAATAAACGAGTTCCATCGTAAACCAACTCTTTACTCAACCCTCGATCTATTCCTTCAGGCGATGACAGCTTAAGTTGGCACGGAGCATCATAGCAACCATGGCAAACCACACAGCGGGTATCTAGCACCGGCTTTACATTTTGTAAAAAATCAGCACCAGAAAGTGTAGAGTGTGAAACAATTCGCTCTTGTGTTTGTTCCAAACCAAATAAATCATTGTAGTGAACATTACCTAAGTACGCACAACCACTAAGAATTATTAATACAAATGTACTTATTATGATTTTTTTCATTCGTCTTCGTCGCCCAAGTCGAAAGTAGGCATCATATCCATTTGCGGAGAAACGAATGCCTTTTGATCTTCAGTATTTAAAATAACACTTAAAAGCGGTCCGTGCGTTAATGTTATTTGCGCATCATGTTCTTGATCTAATATCTTTAAATATGGGGAGTCAGCAATAAGTAATTCATAACTATTAACGGTAATAGCGATACTGCTATCTTCACTTGGATTCTGGCAAATTTGAGCAAGTAACTCATCATCAAGTCCAATTGATATTTCAAAATCAGGCTGCTCTAAATCTCTTTCACTTAATGTTTCATCTAAAAGAAATAAAGGGAGGGTTAAATTGCTATCTTGTTCAAATTCCATTGCGTTCTCTGCACTTACTGACGATTTAATTGGTTAGCATTATAGCAAAATTGCAAATAAATTAACGCTAAAGGGAGTGTAAAATAATTAAGCACAAAGCCATTTAACTTTGCACTTAATAATTATACCAATTGCATTAAATTAGTGATCTAATACAGCCATAAGAAAATAGCGCAATAACAAGGCCAAAATTATGATACATAGTTGTTCTATATAAATAATTTTTAACATCGTTAGTGAGTTATTTAATACGCTAGAATGATCATGTTTTTAATAAAATTGGTATTACATAACCGCATTAAACGTTATCCATAGCAGATTCGATCACCGAAAATACAGCGCCTTGGGGGTCGCAGATAACACTAAAACGCCCAACTTCAGGGATATCTGTCGCAGGAACACATATTTCGCCCCCAAAACTAATCGCTTTATTTACAGTTGCATCGCAGTTTTTTACCGCAAAGTAAATCATCCAATGAGCAGAAATATCTTCTGGCCACTCACTTGTCATTTCAAGCATGCCAGCAATGGGTTGCCCATCTACTAAAAACAAAGTGTAGTCCATGCCTTCCATCGGCTTTATTTCGCTTGTCCATCCCAATAAAGAACAATAAAAATCGCTACTTACTTTGCTATCTTTGGTTGCTAGCTCATGCCAATATGGTGTATTTAATTCACCTAAGCGTTTACAGCCTTTATGCTCATTTGCTTGCCACAAAGCCACCGTAGCACCAGCAGGATCTATTAGCATCAGCATACGCCCAGCATTCATAACATCATGAGGACCCGCAATAATCTCAGCCCCGAGCATTTTTGCTTTAACTGCGCAATTATCAACATTATCAACTGCAATATACGCCAACCAGTGACTGGGAACTCCGCCATCAACTTGCTCTTTGGGCATTTCATACATAGCGGCTATATCATCCCCTTGTTTTTGTAACATGGTGTAATATACGCCTTCTCCAATAGCTTGATCATCATATCCCCAGCTGAATAATGAAGTATAAAAGTTTTTACCCTCTTTCCAGTTTTGCGTACATAATTCAGACCAGCAAAAAATCCCATGCGAATGGCTTTTAGTCTTATTCATTATTAAACCCTTATTATTTTAATTTTTATTTACGCGATAAATCATATAACTAAAATTTAGCTTAGAGCAGTAATTAATCAATATTAATAGGCAGAAATTAAAATGGCTTAAAGTAGAGTGATATACATTTTTATATCTAATACCAATTCGCTTAATTAAGTAATCTATTTTGAGGTAAGAAAATCGTGTCGATAACAAGGCAAGAATTTGGTTATTTAGTTGTTCTATATCAGAAATTTTTAACGCAGTTAGCGTTGAATTTAATCTCTCAAATTGATTAAGTATTATTGCGGATTAGTATAAAAAACAGATAAATTATATCAACCGGCTAAGTACCAGCTCTGCTCAATATTAAGGAAATTATCAGCGGTTAATCTTTTGAAGGTTTAATTTGCGGCAGTATGTTTTATTTTTACGCAAAAAAGAGATTATATAATGCGCTTGCTCCCTATTATACCAATCTACTTATATATGAGGCCTATTTAACGTTAAGAAAATTACGCTAGAACTAGGCAAAAATTTTTGTATCTAGTTGTTCTAAATAAAAAATTTTTAACGACGTTATAGTGCAATTTAATTCGTTAAATTGATCAAAGATTTATGCAGTTTGGTATAAGTAAGCGGTAATAACAAAAAACACCACTTTCGTATTTTAAGTATCCAGCAGCAAAAAAGTCGCTACATTGCTGTAACGGGTTTCTCTTAATTAAATCCAGGTAATGTCACAGTGCCTACAGCTTTAAAGAACCACATAGCAAATGCTACATCATCACTGGCCATGGCTCGGCTTCGAGCTATTTCGTTTGATGTATAGGAATACAAATACCGTAGACTAGAGCATAGGATATGCAAGAGGCCACTACGGAGCTCAGCATACAATATTAGCTATTTACCAAACTCCAAATAGCAAAAAACCCGTTACATTGCTGTAACGGGTTTCTCTTAATTAAATTCAGGTAATGTCACAGTGCCTACAGCTTTAAATAGCCACATAGCAAATGCTACATCATCACTGACCATGGCTCGGCTTCGAGCTATTTCGTTTGATGTATAGGAATACAAACACCGTAGAGCATAGGATATGCAAAGAGGCCACTACGGAGATCAGCATACAACATTAGCTATTTACCAAACTCCAAATAGCAAAAAACCCGTTACATTACTGCAACGGGTTTCTCTTAATTAAATCTTGGTAATGTCATAGTGCCTACAGCGGTAAAGAGCCACATAGCAAATACTACAGCTACACCATCACTGGCCAAGGCTCGGCTACGAGCTATTTCGTTTGATATATAGGAATACAAATACCGCAGAGTAGAGCATAGGATATGCAAAGAGGCCACTACGGAGCTCAGCATACAACATTAGCTATTTACCAAACTCCACATAGCAAAAAACCCGTTACATTTACTGTAACGGGTTTTTCTTAATTAAATCCTGGTAATGTCCTACTTTCACATAGCAAATGCTACACTATCATCGGCGCTGTTTCGTTTCACTACTGAGTTCGGCATGGAGTCAGGTGGGTCCAAAACGCTATTGTCACCAAGAAAATTCTTTTCAATTTTCTTATTTTTATTTATTAAGATTTAAGTCCTTCGACTAAATTTGAAGCCTGGTAATGTCCTACTTTCACATAGCAAATGCTACACTATCATCGGCGCTGTTTCGTTTCACTACTGAGTTCGGCATGGGATCAGGTGGGTCCAAAACGCTATTGTCACCAAGCAAATATGGTGCAAAGAAGTAATGACAAGCACGTAGTGCTACCATTTTCTTTGCGCAAGGTGCCTCAATGTTAACGCTACGCGCTAAGAGTCACCTCTTGAATTTGGAAAATATCTGATAATATTTTTTAAGTCGTTCTTTCAGTAATATCTACTTTAGTCATATTAACTTCTTCGCTTGTTTCACTATCACATAAAACGCGTTTGGCGTTGTATGGTTAAGCCTCACGGGTAATTAGTACAAGTTAGCTTAATGGCTCACACCACTTCCACATCTTGCCTATCAACGTTGTAGTCTTCAACGGCCCTTCAGAGACTTTAAAAGTCTAGTGAGAACTCATCTCGAGGCCTGCTTCGCGCTTAGATGCTTTCAGCGCTTATCAGTTCCGAACGTAGCTACCGGGCAATGCCATTGGCATGACAACCCGAACACCAGCGGTTCGTTCACTCCGGTCCTCTCGTACTAGGAGCAACCCCTCTCAATTCTCAAACGCCCACGGCAGATAGGGACCGAACTGTCTCACGACGTTCTAAACCCAGCTCGCGTACCACTTTAAATGGCGAACAGCCATACCCTTGGGACCGACTTCAGCCCCAGGATGTGATGAGCCGACATCGAGGTGCCAAACACCGCCGTCGATATGAACTCTTGGGCGGTATCAGCCTGTTATCCCCGGAGTACCTTTTATCCGTTGAGCGATGGCCCTTCCATTCAGAACCACCGGATCACTATGACCTACTTTCGTACCTGCTCGACGTGTCTGTCTCGCAGTTAAGCTGGCTTCTACCATTACACTAACCGTACGATGTCCGACCGTACTTAGCCAACCTTCGTGCTCCTCCGTTACTCTTTAGGAGGAGACCGCCCCAGTCAAACTACCCACCAGGCACTGTCCGTAACCCCGATTCAGGGGCCAACGTTAGAACATCAAAACTACAAGGGTGGTATTTCAAGGTTGACTCCACAACAACTAGCGTCGCTGCTTCAAAGTCTCCCACCTATCCTACACATGTAGGTTCAATGTTCAGTGCCAAGCTGTAGTAAAGGTTCACGGGGTCTTTCCGTCTAGCCGCGGGTACACAGCATCTTCACTGCGATTTCAATTTCACTGAGTCTCGGGTGGAGACAGCGTGGCCATGGTTACACCATTCGTGCAGGTCGGAACTTACCCGACAAGGAATTTCGCTACCTTAGGACCGTTATAGTTACGGCCGCCGTTTACCGGGGCTTCGATCAAGAGCTTCTCCCTAAGGATAACCCCATCAATTAACCTTCCGGCACCGGGCAGGTGTCACACCGTATACGTCATCTTGCGATTTTGCACAGTGCTGTGTTTTTAATAAACAGTCCCAGCCACCTGGTCACTGCGGCTCCCGTCCGCTTAGAGAGCAAGTCTCATCACAGATAGGAGCGTACCTTCTCCCGAAGTTACGGTACGATTTTGCCTAGTTCCTTCACCCGAGTTCTCTCAAGCGCCTTAGTATTCTCTACCTGACCACCTGTGTCGGTTTGGGGTACGATTCCATATAATCTGAAGCTTAGAGGCTTTTCCTGGAAGTATGGCATCAGCAACTTCATCACCGTAGTGACTCGTCTCGTGTCTCAGGTTTAGTGTTCGTCCGGATTTACCTAAACAAACGCCCTACTCACTTTCACATAGACTACCAACGCTATGCTTGCTTAGCCTGCTCCGTCCCCCCATCGCAATTATATCGAGTACAGAAATATTAATCTGTTTCCCATCGACTACGCCTTTCGGCCTCGCCTTAGGGGTCGACTTACCCTACCCTGATTAACATGGGATAGGAACCCTTGGTCTTCCGGCGTGGGAGTTTTTCACTCCCATTATCGTTACTCATGTCAGCATTCGCACTTCTGATACCTCCAGCATACCTCCCGGTACACCTTCAACGGCTTACAGAACGCTCCCCTACCACTCAGAATAAATTCTGAATCCGCAGCTTCGGTGCATAGTTTAGCCCCGTTACATCTTCCGCGCAGACCGACTCGACCAGTGAGCTATTACGCTTTCTTTAAAGGATGGCTGCTTCTAAGCCAACCTCCTGGCTGTCTGGGCCTTTCCACATCGTTTCCCACTTAACTATGACTTTGGGACCTTAGCTGGCGGTCTGGGTTGTTTCCCTCTTCACGACGGACGTTAGCACCCGCCGTGTGTCTCCCGGATATTACTTTACGGTATTCGGAGTTTGCAAAGGGTTGGTAAGTCGGGATGACCCCCTAGCCTTAACAGTGCTCTACCCCCGTAAGTATTCGTCCGAGGCTCTACCTAAATAGATTTCGGGGAGAACCAGCTATCTCCCGGTTTGATTAGCCTTTCACTCCTAGCCACAGGTCATCCCCTAACTTTTCAACGTTAGTGGGTTCGGTCCTCCAGTTGATGTTACTCAACCTTCAACCTGCCCATGGCTAGATCACCGGGTTTCGGGTCTATACCTTGCAACTCGTCGCCCAGTTAAGACTCGGTTTCCCTACGGCTACCCTATTCGGTTAACCTCGCTACAAAATATAAGTCGCTGACCCATTATACAAAAGGTACGCAGTCACCCAACAAGTGGGCTCCTACTGCTTGTACGTACACGGTTTCAGGTTCTATTTCACTCCCCTCACAGGGGTTCTTTTCGCCTTTCCCTCACGGTACTGGTTCACTATCGGTCAGTTGGGAGTATTTAGCCTTAGATGATGGTCCACCTATATTCAGTCAAAGTTTCACGTGCTCCGACCTACTCGATTTCACTTAAAATGTCTTTTCATGTACGGGACTATCACCCTGTATCGTGGCACTTTCCAGAGCCTTCCATTAACACATAATAAGCTTAAGGGCTGTTCCGATTTCGCTCGCCGCTACTTTCGGAATCTCGGTTGATTTCTTTTCCTACGGGTACTTAGATGTTTCAGTTCTCCGCGTTCGCTTCGTTAACCTATGTATTCAGTTAACGATACCTGCAAGCAGGTGGGTTTCCCCATTCGGAAATCCTAGTCTCAAGTGCTTTTTACTAGCTTGACTAGGCTTATCGCAAGTTAATACGTCCTTCATCGCCTCCAACTGCCAAGGCATCCACCGTGTACGCTTAGTCACTTAACCATACAACCCAAACGGGTCTTTGTTGTGTGACAGTTTAACTTCGCCAGAAGTCAATATTGAATACTAAAGTAGATACCAATCAATCAACTCAAAAGAGTTAATTAAATGGCACTGAATGGTACTGCTACCATTCTTTTTTTACTTTTGAAAACTCTTGATAAATACAATGTATCTATCAGAATTTTATTATCAGCTTTTCCAAATTTTTAAAGAGCATATTAATTAGTTATCCCAAAGGGACACGCACTAATTAACAATCATCTGTGTGGACACTACGAACAAATAAGTTCTAAATCGTATAAGGAGGTGATCCAGCCCCAGGTTCCCCTAGGGCTACCTTGTTACGACTTCACCCCAGTCATGAATCACTCCGTGGTAAACGTCCTCCCGAGGGTTAGACTATCTACTTCTGGAGCAACCCACTCCCATGGTGTGACGGGCGGTGTGTACAAGGCCCGGGAACGTATTCACCGCGTCATTCTGATACGCGATTACTAGCGATTCCGACTTCATGGAGTCGAGTTGCAGACTCCAATCCGGACTACGACGCACTTTAAGTGATTCGCTTACCTTCGCAGGTTCGCAGCACTCTGTATGCGCCATTGTAGCACGTGTGTAGCCCTACACGTAAGGGCCATGATGACTTGACGTCGTCCCCACCTTCCTCCGGTTTATCACCGGCAGTCTCCTTAGAGTTCTCAGCATTACCTGCTAGCAACTAAGGATAGGGGTTGCGCTCGTTGCGGGACTTAACCCAACATCTCACAACACGAGCTGACGACAGCCATGCAGCACCTGTATCAGCGTTCCCGAAGGCACCAAACCATCTCTGGTAAGTTCGCTGTATGTCAAGTGTAGGTAAGGTTCTTCGCGTTGCATCGAATTAAACCACATGCTCCACCGCTTGTGCGGGCCCCCGTCAATTCATTTGAGTTTTAACCTTGCGGCCGTACTCCCCAGGCGGTCTACTTAATGCGTTAGCTTTGAAAAACAAGTCCGAGGACCCGAGCTTCTAGTAGACATCGTTTACGGCGTGGACTACCGGGGTATCTAATCCCGTTTGCTCCCCACGCTTTCGTACATGAGCGTCAGTGTTGACCCAGGTGGCTGCCTTCGCCATCGGTATTCCTTCAGATCTCTACGCATTTCACCGCTACACCTGAAATTCTACCACCCTCTATCACACTCTAGTTTGCCAGTTCGAAATGCAGTTCCCAGGTTGAGCCCAGGGCTTTCACATCTCGCTTAACAAACCGCCTGCGTACGCTTTACGCCCAGTAATTCCGATTAACGCTCGCACCCTCCGTATTACCGCGGCTGCTGGCACGGAGTTAGCCGGTGCTTCTTCTGTCAGTAACGTCACAGCTAGCAGGTATTAACTACTAACCTTTCCTCCTGACTGAAAGTGCTTTACAACCCGAAGGCCTTCTTCACACACGCGGCATGGCTGCATCAGGCTTGCGCCCATTGTGCAATATTCCCCACTGCTGCCTCCCGTAGGAGTCTGGGCCGTGTCTCAGTCCCAGTGTGGCTGATCATCCTCTCAAACCAGCTAGGGATCGTCGCCTTGGTGAGCCATTACCTCACCAACTAGCTAATCCCACTTGGGCCAATCTAAAGGCGAGAGCCGAAGCCCCCTTTGGTCCGTAGACATTATGCGGTATTAGCAGTCGTTTCCAACTGTTGTCCCCCACCTCAAGGCATGTTCCCAAGCATTACTCACCCGTCCGCCGCTCGTCAGCAAAGTAGCAAGCTACCCTCTGTTACCGCTCGACTTGCATGTGTTAGGCCTGCCGCCAGCGTTCAATCTGAGCCATGATCAAACTCTTCAATTAAAAAGTTTTATGTCTTTCGACAGCTCAATGAATTCTGAATTTATTTTAATATCTTTCGATATTGAATTGACTGTGCCGAAGCAACTTATAAATAAGTTACTTCTGTTGGTCACTCAGTTTTCAATTGAGACTCTAATTTGTTTGCCTTACTTAGCGAACTAAGCTTGGCTGTTAGAACTCAATCTGTACGAGTGCCCACACAGATGATTGCTTTATATTGTTAAAGAACGTTGCGGTTAAAGTTAAACTTTATCTCGCTAGGGCTGCGCATACTACGCTTTCCTATTTTTTTGTCAACACTTAATTTTGGTAAACGTTATATTTATCAACACTAAGTTTTACTTAACACCCTGAGTAGTTTGGGTCTCGCTAGGCGTTGACCTTTCCCGTCTCAGTGGGGTCGCATTATAGGGAGATCCGAAAACAGATCAACTCTTTTTTGAAGAAAACTTGAAATAATGTGCTGTTCGCTGAGTATTTGAGCTAAACAGGCTAAAAACAGAACATAACTAGCAAATTATTAACAACTAAACGCGTTTTAACTCACCTTATATTAAAAATAGAGTTAAGCGATCTTCATATAAAGGCTTATACCCCAGATGATCAACACGATCGTTAATGAAAGTGTTACGGCTGCAGATCCCATATCTTTAGCTCTACCTGACAATACATGTAATTCTGTACTTACCCGATCTGTTAATGCCTCTATGGCAGAATTTAGTAATTCAACTATTAGTATAATAAGCAATGAGCTTACTAGAACTGCCCAATGTAATAGTGATGAGGCAAGCCAAAATGAGATAGGGAATAATATAAGGCTTAGGAGTAGTTCTTGTCTAAATGCTGCTTCTTCTTTAAATGCAGCTTTAAAGCCAAGGTAGGAGCAATAACTTGCTTTGAAAACACGCTTAAGGCCTAAGCCATTTGGTTTTAATACATCTTTCATTAATAAACTCTATAAATGAAGGTCAAAATAAAGCCCCGCACTGCGAGGCTTTTTTATTTATACTACGCCGTATTGATCACGGTACGCTTTAACTGAGGCTAAATGCTCGTCCATCGTTCCTTGGTTTTCAAGGTAACTAATAAGATCAGCTAATTTTACAATAGAGATCACTTGGGTATTAAAGTCGCGTTCAACTTCTTGAATAGCTGATAACTCGGCCTTACCTTTTTCTTGACGATCTAATGCTATTAATACACCACTAAGATCTGCGCCATTTTGTGCAATAATTTCCATTGACTCACGAATCGCAGTACCTGCGGTTATTACATCGTCCACCAGCATTATTTTGCCATTGAGTTCTGAACCTACTAACGTGCCACCTTCACCGTGTGCTTTTTTCTCTTTGCGGTTAAAGCAGTACGGTACATCTTTATCATGGTGATCAGCTAATGCAACCGCTGTTGTTGTCGCTATTGGGATACCTTTATAGGCAGGTCCAAATAATACATCGTACTCTATTGCTGAATCTTCTAATGCCGATGCATAAAAACGACCTAAACGCGCTAAGTCACGACCTGTATTAAACAAACCGGCATTAAAAAAGTACGGACTTGTACGGCCTGACTTTAAAGTAAACTCACCAAATTTTAATACCTGCTTCTCTAGAGCAAATTCTATAAACTCTTTTTGATAATCTTTCATATCTAGTGGCCTACCTATTTATGCTAATGCTTGCTTTTGTACGTCAATAATTTCGCGGATAGAATGTTTAGCTAGAGTAAGTAACTCATCTAACTCATCAAACGAGAAAGGTTCGCCTTCGGCTGTACCTTGAATTTCAATAATTTTACCTGTTTCGGTTAAAATTACATTCATATCAGTCTCAGCAGCTGAATCTTCAATGTATTCTAAATCGCTAATTGCTTGGCCTTTGTAAATACCAACTGAAATAGCTGCAATCATATGTTTAAGTGGGTTTGAATTAATCATACCTTTTGCACGCATGTGCGTTAGTGCGTCAACAAGTGCAACACATGCACCACTTATAGAAGCCGTACGTGTACCGCCGTCAGCTTGAATAACATCACAATCAATAGTAATTGTGTTTTCGCCAAGTGCTTTTAAGTCAACAGCCGCACGAAGTGCACGTGCAATTAAGCGTTGAATTTCCATAGTACGACCGCCCTGCTTACCACGTGCAGCTTCACGAGCATTACGTGTATGCGTTGCTCGCGGTAACATACCGTATTCAGCGTTGATCCAACCCTTACCTTGGCCTTTCATGAAACGAGGAACGCCCGATTCAACTGTAGCTGTACAAAGTACTTTGGTATTACCAAACTCAACAAGTACTGAACCTTCAGCATGCAGAGTATAATTACGTGTAAATGTAACAGGTCTAATTTGGTTAGGTGTTCTTTCGCTTGGACGCATTGACGATCCCCTTAATTCAGAATTTGCGACATTATAAGTGTATGTGGGTGTAGATACCATGCTGATTTAAATAAATAGCTGTATGTAAAACATTCAGTGCTTTAAATTTTCCCTAGAGCTTAAGCAGTGTTACGATATAATCATCGTAATATTGTATTTATAAATTTAGGAAATCATCCATGATCCACAGTATGACAGCTTATGCGCGTCGCGAAATAAAAGGCGATTGGGGCACTGGCACTTGGGAAGTTCGTTCTGTTAACCAGCGTTACCTTGAAACATTTATTCGCGCACCAGAGCAATTTCGTGGCATGGAGCCAGTTATTCGTGAGCGTTTACGCAAACACTTACAACGCGGTAAAGTTGAAGTTTTTTTAAAATTTGTTGCAAACCCTGCTCACGTTGGCGAGCTATCAATTAACCAAGCGCTTGCTGAGCAACTAATAAATAGTGCCAAATGGGTTCAACAACAAAGTAATGGCGATATTAACCCTGTTGATATATTGCGTTGGCCTGGCGTTATGGAAGCACAAGAGCTTGATATGGATAGCGTTAATACAGCACTAATAGCTGGTCTTGATCAAGTTATAGAAGATTTTAAATCGGCGCGTGGCGATGAAGGTGCAAACCTTGAAGAAATGATAGCAACCCGTCTTGATGCGATTTTAGAACAAGTAGAAATTGTAGAAACGCACATGCCAGAAATTGCTAAATGGCAGCGTGAAAAACTGGCTCAAAAATTAGAAGACTTAACAGCAAACATTGACGAATCGCGCCTTGAACAAGAACTTATTTACCTTGCGCAAAAACAAGACGTGGCTGAAGAATTAGATCGCTTAAAGTCTCACGTTAAAGAAACTAAAAAAATCCTTAAAAAAGGAGGCGCATGTGGCCGCCGCTTAGATTTTATGATGCAAGAATTTAATCGTGAAGCTAACACGCTAGCGTCTAAGTCTATCAATAGTGACATCACTACTGCAGCCGTAGAGCTAAAAGTACTAATTGAACAAATGCGTGAGCAGATCCAAAACATAGAATAATATTATTTGAACCTTTGTGGCTAACTTGAGAAAATTTACTTAAATACAGTACAATGCATTTATTAAAGGCTTGCGTTATTTATAACCCAAGCCTATTTATTTTTAGATAGAGATTAAAATGGCACACACTCGCGGAAACCTATTTATTTTATCAGCGCCTTCTGGTGCGGGTAAATCAAGCTTAATTAATGCGTTATTAAAAAAGCATGCTGATATGAAAGTATCGGTGTCGCATACGACTCGTTCGCCTCGTCCTGGTGAAGAAGATGGCGTGCATTATCATTTTGTAGCTACAGATGAGTTTAAAGCGCTGATTGAAAAAAATGACTTTTTTGAATGGGCTCAAGTATTTGATAATTACTATGGCACATCAAAGCAAGCGATTGAGTCGCAACTTAATGCGGGTATTGATGTGTTTTTAGATATTGACTGGCAAGGCGCGCAACAAGTGCGCAAAATTATGCCAAGCGTACAAACCATTTTTATACTGCCTCCTTCAAAAAAAGAGCTAGAGCAGCGTTTAAATAATCGTGGCCAAGATTCGGCTGACGTTATTGCCTCTCGTATGGCAAAGGCTCAGTCAGAAACGTCGCATTATAACGAGTATGATTTTGTGATTGTGAATGATGACTTTGAGAGCGCACTTGCTGATATAGAAATAATTGTAATGGCACAGCGCTTAACACTAAAAGCACAAAAAAATCGCCATCAAGTTTTACTAAATAGTCTACTTAAATAATTTAAGCCCATTCAAATTAGGCTTAGGTAAGTAAAACTGATAAAAATTGAACACTGGCTATTGGCGAAAGTGGCTGCTTGGAGTAAACTACGTCTTTGCTTTTAAATTATTTTGGAGTGCTGTGATGGCCCGCGTAACAGTTGAAGATGCAGTAGATGCAGTTGGTAATCGTTTTGACTTAATTTTAGTTGCGGCTCGTCGTGCCCGCCAAATTGCTGTTGGTGGTAAAACGCCACTAGTAGACCCTGAAAACGATAAGCCAACGGTTGTTGCTTTACGTGAAATTGAATTAGGTTTAGTTGATAGTGCTTCAATGGACTTAATTGACCGTGAAGAACAACAACACCAAGAAGCGGCAGAACTAGCTGCTGTTGCTGCCATTGTTGGTGGCAATCAATAATCGACCTCCCGGTCTGATTTAGCCAACGGCGCAGTATTTCTACTATAGCCGTTGGCAATCCTCTGTTTTCATCGTATATTCGTAACTTACCTAATTTACTTCACTAGGGCCTGTTTATCTTTCGAGGTTAAATTTGCAGCAGCATGCTTGGTATTTAGGCAAGGCAAAGCCTATGTAGTGTGGTTATTCCCCATAAATAGGCGATAACGCAGCATAAATGCCAAACATACGCTGCCCGAAGGGTTCTGCCTAGGGGCAATTTACTCTTTGTTGCTCGGTTTTTACTTAGCCCGCTAGGCTAAAAACCTCGCGCCGCGATTAAATCGCCCCTAGATTGAACAAATTTTAATCCACAAAGGTCAACAGGCCCTAGAACATTGGAGTGTAAATGTATCTTTTTGAAGGTCTAAAAAAGAAAATTTCTGAATACTTGCCTGCCGCAGATGTGGAGCTAGTACAAAAATCTTACGTGGTAGCCCGAGAGGCCCATGAAGGACAAACTCGCTCAAGCGGCGAGCCCTACATAACTCATCCTGTTGAAGTAACCCAAATTCTTGCCGGCATGCATCTTGACCATGAAACGCTCATGGCGGCGTTAATGCATGATGTAATTGAAGATACCGATTTTAGCCAACAAGATTTAGCTGAAATTTTTGGTGAAACGGTTGCTGAATTGGTTGAAGGTGTAAGTAAGCTCGATAAGCTCAGCTTTAAAGACAAAAAAGAATTCCAAGCTGAAAACTACCGTAAAATGATTATGGCAATGACTCAAGACATTCGAGTTATTTTAATCAAGCTTGCTGATAGAACTCACAACATGCGTACATTGGGCGCACTTCGCCCCGATAAACGCCGCCGTATAGCACGCGAAACACTAGAAATATACGCGCCAATAGCAAACCGTTTAGGTATTCACGATATTAAAAATGAACTTGAAGATTTAGGTTTTCAAGCTCTATATCCTATGCGCCATCGTGCACTTAAATCTGAAGTTGCAAAAGCACGTGGTAATCGAAAAGAAGTTATTTCAAATATTCAAAACGAAATTGAAGCACGCCTTGAAGAATCAGGCATAAAAGCGACGGTATCGGGCCGCGAAAAGCACCTTTATAGTATTTATAAAAAAATGCTCAATAAAGAGCTGTTATTTAACGAAGTCATGGATATTTATGCGTTTAGAATTGCGGTTGATTCTATGGATACGTGCTATCGCGTATTAGGTGTTGCTCACAGTCTTTATAAGCCGATTGAAACGCGCTTTAAAGACTATATTGCAGTGCCTAAAACCAATGGCTATCAGTCGCTTCATACTTCTTTAGTTGGCCCACACGGCATACCTGTTGAGATCCAAATTCGTACTCACGATATGGATCATATGGCAGACAAAGGCGTGGCCGCACACTGGATGTATAAAAAATCGGGTGATGGCGCGGGTAATACGTCACAACAACGTGCTCGTCAATGGATGCAAAGCTTATTAGAGCTTCAGCAAAGTGCTGGTTCGTCATTTGAATTTATTGAAAACGTGAAAACTGAGCTATTCCCTGAAGAAATTTACGTATTTACGCCAGATGGTCGGATAGTTGAATTACCGATGGGCGCAACCGCAGTTGATTTTGCATATGCTGTGCACACTGACGTTGGTAATACGTGCGTAGGGGCAAGAGTAAATCGTAAACCTTATCCATTGAGTAAAGCACTGGATACCGGCCAAACAATAGAAGTAATTACAAGCTCTGGCGCGCATCCAAATGCAACTTGGCTAAACTTTATTGTTACCGGTAAAGCACGTTTGGGTGTTCGTAACTACCTTAAAAGTCAGCATCATGAAGAAGCGCTGTTATTGGGTAGACGTTTACTTGATTCAGCATTAGGTGAAAATAAGTTAGATAGTATTGCTGATGAAAATATAGCACGCGTACTTGAAGAGCATGAGCTTTCTACATTACTTGAACTATTAGTCGCAATAGGCTCTGGTAATCTAATGAGTATGTTAATTGCTAAACGCTTGTTACAAAACGAAAATGATGATTTAACCGATATTACTAATCAAGCCAAAGCAACCATTATCGGCACCGAAGGCATGTTAGTTAATTACTCTAAGTGTTGCCGCCCTGTACCAGGCGATGCTATAACGGCGCATGTAAGCCAAGGTAAAGGCCTGACTGTTCACCGCCAAGAATGTAAAAACATTCGTGGTTGGGAAAATGAACGCTCTAAATACTTAGTTGTAAAATGGGACGATAACCCAGAAAAAGAATATATTGCTGCGCTTAGGGTTGAAATTATTAATCATCAAGGCGCATTAGCAAAATTAACCAATGTTGTTGCTACAACCCAAGCCAATATTGTCGAAATTGCCACCGATGAAAAAGAAAGTAATTTATACGTGATAGATTTAGGGGTCACCGTTAAAAACCGTGTCCATGTTGCTAATATTATGCGTAAAATTCGTGTAATGCCTGATGTTCAAAAAGTCTATCGTAAAAAGTAAAATAGGAAACTCATGAATAAAGCATTTATTTCTACCGACAAAGCACCAGCAGCTATTGGCACATACAGCCAAGCAGTTAAAGTTGGTACCGCTGTTTATTTATCTGGCCAGATCCCATTAGTGCCAGAAACCATGGAAGTTATATCAGAAGACTTTAGCGAACAAACACATCAAGTATTTAAAAATATTGCTGCTGTATGTGAAGAAGCTGGCGGTCAGATACACGACCTAGTTAAGGTGAATATTTACCTTACTGATTTATCAAACTTTGCTATTGTTAACGAAGTAATGAGCCAATACTTTAAAAAGCCATACCCAGCGCGTGCTGCGATTGGAGTACGTGCATTACCAAAAAATGTGCAAGTTGAGATTGATGGCATTATGGAGCTTCCTTCAACTAACTAATATTATTTTTGAGCTATAGACCTGCGCTATAGCTCAAACCTTCTAGCCTCTTCCTACATCACTTTGTTTTTCTTGATTTCTTGACTCAAAAGTAAATTAATAGCACTCTATAATTAGGTTATTAATACAAACATAACTTAACCTGAACTCAGGATAATAAATCTATCTCAAGCAGCTATTTTCAGCGCTAACTGCGTTGAATTTACTAAAAATCTCTGGCTAGAGAAAATAAATTTAAATATCACTATAATTTAATATGTTAGTAAACCTCTTAACCAGAGTTCAGGTTAACTTAAGTAACCCTAGTTCAGGTTCAGTAGCAAAAAAGGATTAACTCGTGTTTAAGCTTGATCATAATGGAAACGTTTTACTCGATATAAACGCCACTGCGCCTCCAAGCGCTGCGTTTGTAATTGAAGCGCTCGAAAAATCAACTTTTTGTGATTGTAAAATAGATCTTGATGCTATAAATAACTTTTTTAAAAGCGAAAGTAGCGAATCTATTTTAATTGTTGCAAGCAAACACGACGCCGCATTAGAGGTGGTTATCAATGATGATAAAATGCTTGCTGTAGGAGAGCTGACTACGGCTCAAGGCGGCAAATTACTCAGCTTAGACGTGGCTAAAAAACAGCTCGTAAAAGCAGGTATTGTGCGCGGTTACAAACAAGTATTTTTAGAACAGTTACTGCAAAAACAACTTAAGGCACCTGCTGGCACTGTTGTAAAAGGAGTTTTAGCAAAAGGCCGTTTACCCAGTGATGGCTTAGCGACAAAACTTACTACAACAGTAAAAACCCTTAAAGATCGCCTAAAAACCCCTAAGCTAAAAGAAGATGGTAATGTTGATATGCGCGATTTTGGTAAGCTGGCAAGCGTAGAGCCAGGTACCGTGCTTATTCGTCAACAACCAGCGACACCCGGTAAAGAAGGTTTTACCGTTACCGGAGAAATACTTGCCCCAAAACCAGGCGACAACAAGCAATTAGTTGCTGGTGAAGGCACTGAAATATCTAAATCTAATCCTATGGAATTAGTCTCAACTATTTCAGGCGTGCCCGTCGAAATTAATAATGGAATGCGCGTTGATGACATTTTTACTATTGCTGATGTGAATGTAAAAAGTGGTCATATTGATTTTGAAGGTAGTGTAATTGTTACGCGTAACATAGATCCAGGAATGAGAGTAACGGCCAAAGGCGATATTACGATTTTTGGCACGGTCGAATCAGGTGAGCTTACGGCAGGCGGTAATATAACCGTGAAACAAGGTATTATTGGCCATCAAAAACCTGAAGATAAATCATTATCCTGTAAACTCGTATCCGTTGGTGATATTCATGTATCCCATTCTCAGTATTGTTATATCGAAGCGACTAATATATTCATCGAACGCCAAACAAGCCATTGCATAATGAAAGCAAAACGCTTACTGCAAGTTGGGCAAACAGACTTACCTAAAGGCAAAATATTTGGTGGTGAAATATTGGATGCGACAACGCTTATAGCTGGTGAGGTTGGTAATGAATCAGGCGCTAAAATGGTCATTAATTTAGCGACCTCAGGCGCCGAAATAACAGCAGACACAGATAATTGCTTTAAAGATTTAGCAAAAACAGATCAGCAGTTAGACACCTTACAAGATGCTCTTGAAAAAGCCGACCAAGTTAAAGATACCGAAAAGAAAAACCAGCTGATAGCAAAAATTGGGGCAACCCAATTACACTATTGCCAACAAGCAGAGCAATTAGAAAAACGCCTTTCGACTTTAGATCATGACTTGCACGATCTACTCAGTGATGCGAACCTTGCCGTAAATGCTATTTTGCACTCAGGGGTCGAAATTCATATTTTTGATAAAGTACTTAAAACGACGCGTAATTACCCACCCTGTAACGTTAGGCTGCAAAATAATAAAATAGAAATAGAGTTTAAAACGTCATAACCAAAGTGCGTTTAGCACTTTGGTTTTATTACTATAACCTTAACCCTGGTTAACAGGCTTACTAACACATTGAATAATAAGGATATTTAAATTTATTTTCTCTAGCTAGAGTTCAGGTTACTACAGTAAGCCGCTAACCTCTGCATGTGTATGCTGCGGCCATACTCCCACTTGTACTTGACCAATATGCTGCTTTTGCAAAAGTAACATGACTAAACGCGATTGCCCTATCCCACCACCAATAGTTTGCGGAAATTTACTTTGTAATAAGGCTTTATGCCAATCAAATTCTAAGCGGTCTTTATCTCCAGTTATACTTAACTGCGCCTTTAAAACCTCAGGGCTTACACGTATACCCATTGATGATATTTCAAAAGCATCTTCAAGTACGGGGTTCCATACTAAAATATCACCATTTAAACCCATATATTGATCGCACGTCTGTGTAGACCAGTCGTCGTAGTCAGGGGCTCTTACATCATGAATTTTTCCATCACCTAATGCTCCACCAATACCAATTAAAAACACGGCCCCATACTCTTGTGTAATAGCTTTTTCGCGCTGCTTAGCGCTAAAATCAGGATACATTTTACGTAGCTCTTCACTGTGTACAAACTTAATGTTAGCCGGTAAAAATAGCATAAAGCCATAAGCTTCACTTACAAAGGCTTCGGTTTCTTTAATCCCTTTGTAGATAGATTGAACGGTTTGCTTAAGTGTTGCCAGCGATCGCTCTGTGGTTTCGTTAATTACTTTTTCCCAATCCCACTGATCAACATAAACAGAATGAATAGGACTTAGTGAATCTTCATCTGGGCGCAGCGCTTTCATTTGCGTATAAATACCTTCACCAACACCAAAGCCATAAGTGGCTAATGTTTTACGCTTCCACTTTGCAAGTGAGTGCACTACTTCATAGTCGCTATCAGTAATAGCTTTAACTTTTACAGCAACTGCATTTTCATGCCCACTGAGATTATCTTGTGTGCCATCACCCACTTTAGCCAAAATTGGTGCTTGAACTTCAATGAGCCCAAGTTGGATTTCTAGTTGTTGTGAAAAAAATTGCTTAACTTTACTTATTTGCTGCTGTTGCAGCACATAATGTGAATTCATAATAATTGGCCTCATTCCCAGTTATTGTTACTTACTTAATTGATACAAAGCGCTCCAATCAGCACCTTTAATGAAGTTAATGTAACAATTTAATGAATTAACTCAACATCCAATAACAAAAATAGCTTTACCATGTGAAAATCATTAATTAAGTGGTATAAAAACAATATATTCGATAATTTTATGAGAAAAATACAGTGGAAAATTACTTAATCGATAATCTCGATAAACAGATACTTCATGCATTAATGGAAAATGCCCGTACTGCGTACGCCGAATTAGCAAAAAGATTTAATGTAAGTGCCGGTACAATTCATGTTCGTATAGAAAAAATGAAACAAGCAGGGATCATCACCGGCACTCAATTAACAATAAATACTAAGCAGCTAGGCTATGATGTATGTTGCTTTATAGGTATCAATTTAAATAATGCACGCGACTACCCGCAAACACTAATTAAGCTAGAAGCATTGGAGGAAGTGGTTGAAGCCTATTACACAACGGGGAACTACAGTATTTTTATTAAAGTAATGGCGAAATCGATTGATCACTTGCAAGATGTGTTAATCAACAAAATCCAAGCCATTGAAGCAATCCAATCAACAGAAACGCTTATATCGCTGCAAAACCCAATTAGCCGTACGGTAATGCCTTAACTGTAAAAATCTCGTATAATTGCCGAAAAAAGAGGATCACCATGCAGCAAACTCGCTATCAAAGAATTGAAGATGTACTTTCGCGCCGCCAAACAGACCTAACAGTGTGCTTAGAAGACGTACATAAACATCATAATTTATCTGCAATCGTGCGTAGCGCTGACGCAGTAGGTTGCCATCACGTACACGCTGTATGGCCAGAAAAACAAAAATGGCTAACAAACAATACCTCGGGTGGCAGTAAAAACTGGCTAGAGACGCACCTGCATAGAAACATTGATGATGCCGTAGTGGCAATGCGTGAACGCAATCCAGAAATACAAATATTAGCAACGCATCTATCTGAAGACGCTGTTGATTTTAGAGAAGTAGATTACACCAAGCCAACTGCTATTATTGTTGGCCAAGAAAAAACAGGAATATCTGAAAAAGCATTAGAGTACGCAGATCAGAATATTATTATTCCAATGCAAGGCATGGTGCAATCACTAAATGTTTCGGTTGCTGCCGCACTAATTTTGTTTGAAGCACAGCGCCAGCGCGAGCTTGCTGGTTTGTATAACAGAGATATGCTCAGCGCAGAAGTTAAACACCCTCTTTATTTCGAAGGCTGCCATCCTATTATTGCAAGGCAATGTAAACAAAGGAAATTGCCATACCCTGCACTTGATGAAAATGGTGAAATAGTTGCCAGTGAACAATTTTGGCAAGCTTTAAAACATACTTGATGCACCTACACTGTATAAGTACACTTAACTCACTAAATAATAAAAATTGAGCCTACTTTGTCTAAACCTAGCTTAAGCCAATATCCAATAACAGAAATTAAAGGGATCGGTCCAAAAATGGCCGAGCGCTTGTTGAAGCTAGGTATTAGTACCGTACAAGATATGCTCTTCCACTTACCACTTCGCTATGAAGATCGTACTCGCTTATATGCAATAAACGAGTTATCGCTTCATAGCCATGTAAGTGTGGAAGCAACGATTGAAACAAGCCAGGTTACCTTTGGCAAAAGGCGAATGCTGGTTTGCCAAATAAATGATGGCACAGGTAGGCTCACACTTCGATTCTTTAATTTTACCGCAGCACAAAAAAATGCGCTCAGTGCTGGTAAAATAATACGTTGTTTTGGTGAAGTACGTCGTGGGCGTGTGGGACTTGAAATGAATCATCCTGAATATAGCATCAGCGATACTCATAATGAGCAACCCACAGTAACAACGTTAACGCCCGTGTATTCAACAACCGAAGGCTTAAAGCAGCTCTCAATTAGAGCCCTGAGCGAACAGGCTATTGACTTACTAAACAAATATTCGGTAGAAGAACTACTTCCTACGCAGTTTCAGCCATCAAATATGGCTTTAAGCGATGCTTTACTATTACTGCACCGCCCGCCAAATGATGTTGATATAACCGCACTAGAGCAAGGTATGCACCCCGCACAACAACGCCTTGTATTTGAGGAGCTACTTGCACAAAACCTCAGTTTATTAAAAGTACGAGAGCAAGGGCAACAAGTTAAAGCCGTGGCATTAAATCCGGTAAATACATTAGAAAGTCCATTTTTAGAGCAGCTTCCTTTTGCACCCACAAATGCACAAAGCCGAGTAGTGGCTGAGATAAAAGGGGATATGCAACACACATATCCAATGATGCGCTTAGTGCAAGGCGATGTAGGTTCAGGCAAAACCTTAGTCGCGGCTATAAGTGCGTTAACAGCGATTGCAGGGGGCTTTCAAGTTGCTTTAATGGCTCCTACTGAAATTTTGTCTGAACAACATGGCGTTAATTTTACAACTTGGTTTAATCCGTTAGGTATCACAGTTGCTTGGCTTGGCGGTAAAACAAAAGGTAAAGAACGTATAGCAACACTTGAAAAAATAGCCTCTGGTGAAGCGCAAATGATTGTAGGTACTCACGCTTTATTTCAAGATGAAGTAAAGTTTAATAACTTAGTGCTAATAATTATTGATGAGCAACATCGCTTTGGTGTGCATCAGCGTTTATCACTACGCGAAAAAGGAAAATTTGCTGATTGTTACCCTCATCAACTGGTTATGACTGCAACACCTATTCCACGCACACTTGCCATGACAGCTTATGCTGACTTAGAAACCTCTGTAATTGATGAATTACCACCGGGGCGGACTCCAATTACAACAGTCGCACTGCCTGACACACGTAGAGACGATATTATTGAGCGTGTTAAATTAGCCTGCAATGATCAAGGTCGTCAAGTTTACTGGGTATGCACACTAATTGATGAATCTGAAGTGCTGCAATGCCAAGCAGCTGAAGATAGTGCACTGCAATTAAAAGAGGCATTACCAGAGCTGAGCGTAGGTCTCGTTCATGGACGAATGAAGTCAGCTGAAAAGCAAGCCATTATGAGTGAGTTTAAAGCAGGAAATATACATGTATTAGTAGCCACTACCGTTATCGAGGTAGGTGTGGATGTTCCTAACGCAAGTTTAATCATAATAGAAAATCCTGAGCGCTTAGGTTTAGCACAGCTCCATCAGTTACGTGGCCGAGTTGGCCGTGGTGCCACAGCATCGCATTGTGTACTTTTATACCACGCACCACTATCTCATACCGCTCAAAAGCGACTTGGTGTACTAAGAGATAGTAATGATGGCTTTGTAATAGCGGAGCGTGATCTAGAAATACGCGGACCAGGTGAAGTCCTCGGCACAAAACAAACCGGCTTAGCGGAATTTAAAATTGCAGACTTAACGCGCGACAAACAAACACTTAATCAAGTAAGGCCTATTGCGCTGCAAATGCTAAAACAATACCCTCAAAGTGTAGATCCCCTGATTCATAGATGGCTTGGCAATAAGTCAAACTACGCACAAGCTTAAACTACCTGAAAACACATTTTCACTTTTCTGTAGACGTAAAAAAGCCCGAATCGTTAGATTCGGGCTCTCTATAATTTGAAGTCGTTGCGCTACGCAGTAGAATGTCGTAGTGCCCACAGCGGTGGAGAGCCACAGTGCAAATGGGATACTATCTTTGCGTCGGGGCGGCCTTCCGTGGGGCTCGCCTTCGAGCTGTTTCGTTTCACTACTGAGTTCGGCATGTGCTCTTGGCTATTTACTAAATCCCAGAAAGCAAAAAACCCGTCACATTGCTGTAACGGGTTTCTTTAATTTGAAGCCTTGTGATGTCGTAGTGCCTACAGCGGTAAAAAGTCACATAGCAAATGCTACATAACCTGAGATCTGCTTAAGCGATAACTAATGCATTAAGCTCTACGTCAGTTAAATTAAGGTGTGGCTTATTTTCTTTAAAGCAATAAGCCACCAATCCAGCCACTAAATTCAACATAAAGCCGTTCATACTCCGATGTCTCGAATGTTCAATGAAGGATATATTCTTGAGTTGGTCATTAATTGTTTCGATTATAAAACGCTTTGAAAGCATCGCTCTATCCCATAATGACATCGCTTTTGCCTTCATATTTTTGCGAACCGTCGTAATGAGCTTTACCCCTTTATCGAGCAAATCCGCTTCTAAAGCCTTACTTAAATATCCTTTGTCACCGTATAATTTATCCGTCAGGCAGCTCGCTAATTCGCGGACTGGTTGAGTATCATGTACATTTCCTGTTGTCACTTTCGCAGCAACAATTTCACCATGATGATTAACGACTAAATGCAGCTTGAAGCCGTAAAACCATCCCATCGTTCCTTTACCTCGCTGGGCTATTCCATCAAAGGTTTTGTGTCTTGGAATACGAATATTGTGGCAGACCTTAATAGATGTAGAGTCAATGAATTCAACGCCTGTGGGTTTACCTTTAAGTGAAGTGAAATAGGCACACATTGGCACAATTACTCTCGGCATAACGGCTAGAAATCGTGTGTAACTGAGTAAGTTAGGAAATTCACTTTTGTACATAAGTGATACATAACCAAGGTAGTAGTTTTTGAAATCACGATGATGTGACATGTGAAAACTAATAACAATAGTCATAATTTCACTGGTCGTCATACGCCCTGCTCGCTGACGTTTTTGGGTGCCATCTTCGAGTAATTGTTTTTTCCATTGGGGTATAAATACTTTGCAAAAATCATCGACATCGCAAAACAATTCAACTAATTTAATCATGCCTGTTCCTTGTTTATCCAATCGTTCTTGGTCGAAAGATCGGATCTCGGAACAGGCATTTAGTTCAATTTCTTAAACGAGATTCAGGTTACATACTTATCGGCGTGCAGAGGTATTGAGTGATTTTGGTGTGATTAAACATAATTTTAACGTCGAGAGTCGCTGCGCCCGCCGGACCTACGTGATGGCTGTTGGGTAGGTGTCTGTTAATTCCGCGTATTTCACTTTTCTACAGACGTAAAAAAGCCCGAATCGTCAGATTCGGGCTTTTTACAATTTGAAGCCTGTGTAATGTCGTAGTGCCCACAGCGGTGGAGAGCCACATAGCAAATGCACACTATCATCGCTCGAAGCTTTGGTTTCACTATTAAGTTCGGTTTGGGCTCTTGGCTATTTATTAAACTCTAAACAGCAAAAAACCCGTCACATTGCTGTAACGGGTTTCTTTAATTTGAAGCCTGGTAATGTCCTACTTTCACATAGCAAATGCTACACTATCATCGGCGCTGTTTCGTTTCACTACTGAGTTCGGCATGGAATCAGGTGGGTCCAAAACGCTATTGTCACCAAGCAAATATGGTGCAAAGAAGTAATGACAAGCACGTAGTGCTACCATTTTCTTTGCGCAAGGTGCCTCAATGTTAACGCTACGCGCTAAGAGTCACCTCTTGAATTTGGAAAATATCTGATAATATTTTTTAAGTCTTTCTAAGTAATATCTACTTTAGTCATATTAACTTCTTCGCTTGTTTCACTATCACATAAAACGCGTTTGGCG